>JAJRAL010000050.1 GCA_028679935.1 Methanomassiliicoccales archaeon
CCTCGCCCCGAAATCGTCCACCAGTCCCCTCACCACGTCGAAGTAGCTGTCGACCTTCAGCTCAAGGTTGACCGCCACCGAGGGGCCGATCTCCTTCAGCTTGGCCGCCACGACGGCGTGCGTCTCCTCCGGCATCAGGGACCCCCCTTCAGCAGCGGCGTAGTGAGCATCCCGCAGGGTGTCAGGTCAATCACATACTTGGCTCTCGAATGGCCGGTCCCCCTCATCTTCAACACCTGCATCGTCCTCAGGAAGTCGCCGTTCCGTTCCGCGTCGCCGAGGACTATGACCCCGTCGGCGGCTGCGGCCAGAGGCCCATCTGGACCGTCCATGGATACGAAGAAGGCGGTGCACGAGTTCTTCTGGAGCACGTTCTTGATCTCCCCGTTGAACGCCATGGCCGCCTTCTCCGGCACAACCGCATCGATGCCGTCGATGGCAAGGCGCTTCACCTTCGCGGTCGAGAGCACCTTGTCCAGAGCTGACAACATCTTCTCCATCGCCGCCGCGTCGAGGGCCCACTCAGAGCCTGAATCCTTGAAGATCTCATCTGGCGCGATGACGCTAAAGGTGCCTTTCTTGAGTGCGTCGGGAGGAAGGAAGGTGAACGTGGGAAGCCCGGATAGCAGCCTTTCTTCGCTCCCGATATCGCTGATCAGCAGCCCGGTCTCGCCCTGGGCCGCCCCTCGGACTAGGAATTCGACCGCCATCGCTGTCTTGCCCGTCCCGGTGCCCCCGCACACCAGCACTATGCTCGAGGTCGGGATTCCCCCGCCGAGGATGTTGTCCAGTCCCTCGATCCCGGTCACGCACCGGCCCGCTCTCTCTTCCTTGCCCATCCTTGGAGCGATGGTTGCCAGGCGCTATTAGCGTTTTGCAGCCGGTGCCCAAAAAGGATTATTACCATCAAGCCTCTAGCGCGGTCGATGAAACCGGTCCTCCAGGTCGCCCTTGATCTGATGCACCTCAAGCGCGCGGTCGAGATAGCCGAAGAGGCGGTGGCAGGCGGCGCCGACTGGGTCGAGATAGGTACGCCCCTCCTGAAGTCCGAAGGCGCGGCTGCGGTGAGGGAGCTGAAGAAGAAGTTCCCCACCAAGACCCTCGTCGCAGACACGAAGACGATGGATGTGGGGGGCTTCGAAGTCGAGATCGCGGTGAAGGCCGGGGCACAGGTCGTCACCGTCTTGTCCCTCGCTGATGATGGAACGATCTCCGAGGCGGTCCTGGTCGCGAAGAAGTATGGCGCCAAGATCATGGTCGACCTGATGAATGAGCCTGACATGGCCAAGGCGGCCTTGCGCGCTCAGAGGCTAGGCGCAGACTACGTCTGCCTGCACGTCGGGATCGACGAGCAGATGAGAGGGCTGACCTCGGCATCCAAGAGCGTCAAGAAGGTCGCCTGCTCCGTTTCGCTCCCGGTCGCGGTGGCGGGTGGGATCAACGCGGCCACCGCGCGCAAGATGGTCGAGGCCGGGGCCAGCATCGTGATCGTCGGAGGGGCGATCATCAAGTCCAAGGACGTCGCCGCGGCGACGCGCATTATCAAGAAATCCATGAGCGGGGCGAAGGTGAAAGAAGAGCTGACCAGGAAGTATTGTCAGGACGATCTCTTCGACGCGTTCTTATCCGTCTCCTCACCCAACGTGGCGGACGCCCAACACAAGCGGGGCGTGATGGTCGGCATAGTCCCGAGGATAGCCCACGGCCGGAAAATGGTCGGAAGGGCGCTCACGGTGCAGACGGCGAACGGCGACTGGGCGAAGCCGGTCGAGGCGATCGACCGGGCGCAGAAGGGCGACGTGATCGTCATCGACGTCGGCGGGGGAGGCGTGGCGGTCTGGGGAGAGTTGGCCTCCTGGAGCGCGCGGACGAGAGGGATCAGCGGCGTCGTCATCGATGGAGCGGCGAGGGACATCGATTCGATCCTGGAGATGGACTTTCCCTGTTTCTCGAGGCACGCCGTGCCTCACGCCGGCGAGCCGAAAGGATACGGCGGCATCGGCCACGAGATCGTCTGTGGGGGGCAGACGGTCAGGACGGGCGACTGGATCATCGGCGACGAGAGCGGCATCGTGGTCGTTCCCCAGGAGAACGCGGTCGAGGTGGCGAACCGCGCCGTCGATGTGATGGAGCGGGAGAACCGCGTCCGCGAGGAGATCAAACGCGGGGGTACCCTCTCCAGCGTGCAGGAGCTCGAGAAATGGGAGCAGGTACGCTGATCAACCTCCACACCCACACGGACTTCTCGGATGGATCGTTCTCGATGGGGGAGATTGTTGAAGCGGCCGCCAAGGGCGGGCTGACCCACATCGCCATCACGGATCACTTCGAGACGTCGAAGGTCGCACAATGCCTGAGGTCATCGCAGTTCGACGAGTACCTTTCCCAGCTCAGGGCGCTCCGCGACGAGCATCGAGGCCGACTGCAGGTCCTGGCGGGCGTCGAGATTGACACCTCGCCGATGAGGACGAATCTGGAGGACCTGCCGGTCGATAGGCTGAACGAACTCGACCTGGTGCTGCTCGAGTACGTCAATGACTGGAAAACGGGGGGCAGCGCCTTGAACGAGCTCGACGCTCTGATCTCGCGCCTGGACGTCCCGGTCGGATTGGCGCACACCGACATCGCGAAGGCGTTCTGCGGCATCGCCCCGGAGGAGGTCGCGGACCTGTTGCGCTCCTACGGGTTGTTCGTGGAGGTGAACACAGCGGCATTCTACTCGAGGGACGGCGTGCCCTACTACGAAGGATCCAGGGAGCACTTCTCCGCGTTCGAGGGCAAGGTCAAGGTCTCAATAGGCACGGACGTGCACCGAACGCTCTCAGAGGTGGCGAATGTGAGGCGAGGCTACGACTTCGTCCGAGAGGTCGGCCTGGAAGGAATGATGATGGTATAGAAGGGCGAACCGAGAAAAACGGAAAAGGGGCTCAGTACTGCCCCATCTTGTCGGCCATCTTCCTGAGCCTGCTGACGCGCTCCTGGATCGGCGGGTGGGTCGAGAACATCGCTACGAAGCTCCCGCCGGAGAACGGGTTGACGATCCAGAGGCCGGACGAGGCCGGGTTGCCGGTCTTCATCGGGTTCCTCTTGTTCTCCTTCTCGAGCTTCTCAAGCGCCCGCGCGAGGTAGAGCGGCTTTCCGATCAGGGTCGCTCCCTCCGCGTCGGCCTTGTACTCCCGGCTCCTCGATATCGCCAGCTGCACCAGCATCGCTGCGATCGGGGCGGTGATGGCCACGATGATCATGATCCACGCCGACCCCTCGTCACGCCGTCCGCCGAACATCGAGCTGAAGAGGGCCCAGCGCGCCGCGAATGCTATCGCGCCCGCGAGGGTGGCCGCGACGCTCATGACCAGGATGTCCCGGTCCTTCACGTGGGCCATCTCGTGCGCCAGCACTCCTGACAGTTCCTGGTCGTCCAGCAGCTTCAGGATGCCCTCGGTCGCCGCCACGACGGCGTTCTTCGGGTTCCGGCCGGTGGCGAATGCGTTGGGCGTCTGGCTAGGGACGATGGCGATCTTCGGCATCGGCAGCCCGGCAAGGTCCGAGATCTGCTTCACGATGCGATACAGCCTCGGCGACTCCTGCTCGCTGACGATCTTCGCCTTGTACGACCACAGCACGATCTTCGCAGAGTAGATGTAGGATATGGCGTTCATCAGCGCCGCGAAGAAGATGAAGACGACCAGGCCTACCACCCAGTCTCCCATCAAGTAGGTGCCGACGAGCCACCCAATTATCATGAAGAGCGCGAACATGAAGACGAAGAGGAACAACGTCCTAACGCCCGCTCCGAACGCTCCCATTGGATTACCTCTCCCGCTCCATTATGAGACAGCTATTTAAGCGTAGTCCGCGGCCGATAGGCTTGGCCTGTCGCTTTCACCGCATCGGGCCAAGGAGGCCCGCTTCTGTCCTCACTGGACAACGAACGCCACGCGTCGCCCGCTCTGCGTCGCCGAGAGCTTGCCCTTCTTGACGAGCTCGTCGAGCATCTGGGTGAGTATCTCCTCGTCGAGTCCGGTGATCTCCATCAGCTGCTGGATCGTCTTGCCGCCCTCTTCGCGCGCCGAAGCGAGGATCCGGTCACGCGCCTTCTCAATCCGGTCACGCGCCTCGACCTCGCGTATCTCCCGCTCGCGTTCCAGGGCGATCCTTTCGAGCTGCGCCCTCATCATTTCAAGGCCGCGGGTCTTGAACCTCTCGACGTCGTACAGCAGCAACTCCTGGAGCTCATCGGAGTCTATCCCCGCCTCCTTCCACCTGGCGAGCCTCTCCTCGTAGCCCATTGGCTGCCCGGGCAGGCCTTCGGTCGGTCGGCCGAGCGAAGGCTCGTAGATGACCCCCATGCCCCTCAGTGCGGCGTGCATCTCCTCGAGCTTGGCCTTCCCGCCCTGGGCATCGGGGACCTCGGTCTCGAAGGTGCTAGTGCCCTTGACCTGGGCGAACCCCACCTTCCTGAGGCTCTCCTCGACTTCGCTGGGCGGCCTGCCATCAGAGACAAATTCGATCCTTACGTAGACCTTCGTTCAACTCCCTCCGGTTCGTCAAGATATTTTGTGGGCGATAATTAAGGTTGTGCTCAACCTTCAAATCGGATGAGGCTTATGCATCGCCAGACTGGCGTTTATCAATGACGGGAGAGGTCGAATTCGTCATGGAGCGGTTCCGCAGGTACTACCGCGAGCGCCCTCCACCTCCGCCCGAACGGTTCGGCAAGCGCGAGTTCGGCTTCATGTTCTTCGATAGGACCTACGTTCAGCGGCATCTCGCCTTCCCGAAGAAGGCGGACCTGCAGTCCTTCCTTCAAACCAACGTGCCGGCTCATTGCTACTATTCCTCCGCCTACTACTCCGACCCCGACGCCGAAAGGATGGAGGACAAAGGTTGGCTGGGGGCGGACCTGATCTTCGACCTCGACGCCGACCATATTCCCGGAGCGGAGAAGCTCTCGTACCCGGAGATGCTCGCTCGGGTGAAGGGGGAGATGGTCCGCCTCCTCGACGAGTACATCCTCGGGGACCTCGGGTTCGACGAGAAGGAGGTACGAATCGTCTTCTCTGGCGGGAGGGGATATCACGCCCACGTAGTCGACCCGAAGGTGATCGGGCTGAGGTCCTACGAGCGAAGGGAGATCGTGGACTACATCACCGGGACCGACCTGAGCCTCGACTGGCTGCTGCCGGAGGAGGCGAGGGTCGGCATCCGCACCAAGGCAGGAAGCCACCAGCTCAAGACGAGGATGCTGCCCGCGGAAGGGAGCGGGGGCTGGAAGGGGAAGCTGCGGGACGGGTTGAGGGACATGTTCGACGAGATGGAGACCCTCGGAGCGGCAGGATCGAGGGAGAGGTTCCTGACGCTCAAGGGGGCGAAGGAGGAGGTGGTCGTCGGCCTGTTCGAGGACCTCTTCGCCGGTGACAGGGGACGGAGGGGAAGGGACCAGGTACTAGCCAAGGGAAACCTTGCGAACCTCAGTGACAGGGAGGTCGACCTGCTCCTTGAGATGATCGAGACAGAGCTGCGGCCGCGCCTCGCCGGGGAGGTCGATGAGCCGGTGACGAGCGACATCAAGCGCCTGATCAGGATGCCCCATTCCCTGCACGGCAAGACGGGGCTGCGGGTCGTTCCGATGAGGCGGCGGGACCTCGATGACTTCGATCCGCTGCGGGACGCGACGCCGGACGTCGTGGGGGACGCGCCCGTGCGGATAGCCGTGCCGCGCCGGACCGAGGTGCGCCTCAGAGGCGAACGCCTAACGCTAGAGGGCGAGACCGAGGTGCCCGAGTACGCGGCGCTCTTCCTCCTCTGCCGGAGGGAGGCGACCCTTGCCGGAAAGTGATTCTCTGGTCTTCTCGCTGGGCTACAAAAGTATATAACGAGACTCGGCACTTTTCCGCGACGGGATCAATGCTTAGCGGAAGGGAGGAGCTCTCTGGCGGTATCAGGCTAGCCAACATCAGGAAGCTGAAGAGGTACCTGTACGCCGTCCAGATCGCCATGATCATCATCATCCCGGTCCTTGTCGTAATCGCGGAGGGCAGGTTCAGCCTCAAGCCCTTCTACCTTCCGGTCAACTCGTTCATCTACTTCATCATCCTCATGCTGCTGATCGTCGCGGTGGAGTCGTTCTTCTTCAAGGTCCTGGAGCTAAGGCTGATCCGCTCCGACTCAACGAAGTACTACATCGCCAAGACGAGCACTCGCCGCAGCTACTACATCATCGGCGCATGCGTCGTGGTCGTCGTCTTCCTGTGGACCCCGTTCATGGCCGCGGGCATCCAGGATGCTTTCTCGACGAAGGGCAGCCTGGACAACACAGGAGGGGTCGCCGCGAGCCAATTCGTCGCCTTCTATGACCGCGATGCCCTCGGGCTGACCTCGGTCGACAAGGTCACGATCTCGTCGGAGAACGGGCGGGCCTACGTCTACTTGGTCTCGTCGCAGAACTATGAGAACAACAAGGACAACATCTCCAAGCTGATGCTGTTCCGTATCAATACGGCCGCGGACGAGGCGAATCCGACCCTGACCATAGACATGAGCGGCCTGCCGTTCGGCCAGTACTACCTCGTTCTCGACACCCTGAACTCGGATGCCACCAGCATCTCGTATACGATCCACCCGGTAATCTCCCCGACCTTCGTCGGCTACGTGCCGTTCTTCGCCCTGCTCTTCATCGTGACGCACATCGGCTGGGTGGTCTACCTCAGGCCGATGATGAAGAAGTACTCCTCCCACGCCATCTACAAGTGAACGGCGCAGCACCGCTCGAGGCGCTCGACCGTCAGCTCATGGGACTCTGCCCATTCTACCGCTTCCTTCGAGGGCATCGCGATATCTCGGATCCCCGACTTGATCGCGGATATCTCCAGCGTGCTGTTCCCACGGGGCCTCATGCATCCCAGGCTCACCGGGCGGTCGATTCTGCTCTGCGCTTGCTCAAGGACCCTGAGCACCAGGTCATTGGCCGGCGGGCTCATCGCCCCCATCGTCGTTCCCTTGAGAGGCGTGAACACCAGCACGACCAGGCCGGCGATGTCGAACTCCGATGCGAGCTCGACCGAGCGGAACGCGTCCTCTCCATCGGTGTCGAGCCCGACGGTGATGTGCGGCACGATCGATTCGGCCCCGGCGGACTCGAGCGCTTCGAGCGTCTGCCTGTATGCGGAAGGAGCGGCTTTCAGGTGGAGCACTTCGCGGATCACTCGCGCGCTTCGGTGCAGATCGACCGAGTAACAGTCCGCCCCTGAGCGGATCAGGTCCGCCGCTTCCTTCGGCCCGAGAAGGCCGGGATGCAGGTTCACCTTCAGTCCCCATCTTCCTCTCGCGACCGCGACCGCCTCGACGAAGCCGGCAAGCGGGACTCTGCCCTCCTCGTCGCAACCTCCGCTCAGCAGGAATCCCGTTCCGCCGATGCTTGCGAGCCTCTCCGCCGCGGCGAGAAGCGAGTCGGGGCTGGTGACAGGACGCATGCCAGAGAGCAGCTTGCCTTCACAGTGGGCGCAGCCGAGAGCGCAGCCTCGGCCAGTCACAGAGAAGGCGGGGAATCGTCGCCCCGGGAAGTAGCACCGCACGCGGTCCGACGGCTCAGGCATCGGCCCATTATCCACACTCGTTCCTTTTTCCTTTGCGCCCATCGTTCGTTCGGCGCCATGCCGATTCCCTAGAAACCGCCGTACTCCCTCACCAGGAGATATCTGAAGACGCCAAGCACGATGAGCAGGAGAAGGACGCCGAGCAGGACAAAACCGACGATCTTGAGGACCTGTCTGGCGGCAAGGCGTTTTTTGGGTTCTTCCATAGGATGGCTGTCGGGAGCCGCCGCCTGACTGGGATCCGTGACGACCTCGGTCATTCCAAAGCGAATAGGACCGGCGCCCTTAATGGGTTCGACGGTTCCCCTTAGACGGGGCACGCTCCGTCTCTCGCGCAGACAAATACCACGAGCCAGCAACCCCATTCCTGGCAAGCGTTCGGGCGTCCCTCCAGGCAAAAGCTATATGCGTCAGTTCCGCTTCTGTGCCGGCAGGCGAGCAAAATGCAGGCGTTCAGAGCTACGGGAGCCTACAGGATCAAGATGGGGGAGTACCGCAACGACCTCCAGGATTTCAAGATCGAGCTGGCCGCGACGGACGAGAAGGCTGCCCGGGCGCTCATCTACTCGAACTTCGGGTCAAGGCACAGGGTGCCGCGCAAGGACATCATCATCAAGGAACTAGTGCCTATCAAAGCAGAGGAAATCACTGACCCGGTCGTCAAGCACCAGGTCGGTGGTGGTGCGAAGTGAACGAAGAGGAGATACGGCAGGCACTTGCGGCGCTCGATTTGTACCGGGCGCAGGCGGAGACGCTCGCCGAGCAGCAGCAGATTGTCCAGATGTCGCTCGAGGAGTACGCCCGGGCGAGAGAGACGCTCAACAAATGGAAGGACACCGCGCCTGACGCGGAGATACTCGTGCCGATCGGCGGCAACTCGTTCGTCTACGCGAAGGTCGGCTCCAGCGATCACGCCCTGGTCGGAATCGGTACGGGTCTTACGGTGGAGAGGAGCACCGAGGACGCGGTCAAGACGATCGACGCGCGCATCGCCGAACTGAGCGACGGGCTGAAGAAGATCTCGGAGAGCCGGGCGGTCGTCGAGTCGAGGGCGCAGCAGCTGACACAGATGGTGCAAGTGGAGTACGACAGGCTGCAGAAAGCGCAGGGCAGGTGATCCCTTGTTCGAGGCGCTGAAGCGTCTCTTCGGCGGGAGGAAGAAGGAGGCGCCCCTCCCAGAAAAGGCCGAGGAGGTCGTCGGCGAAACCGGAAGGAAGATCGACGACAAGACGCTCGACGAGGTCCTCTGGACGCTCGAACTGGGACTGATGGAGGCCGATGTCGCGGTCCCGGTCGTGGAAGAGATCAAACGCGAGGTCCGCGCCGACCTAGAGGGGAAGCGCGTGGACAAGCGCTTCTCCGTCGAGGACGCGGTGAGGCTGTCCTTGAAGAACGCGGTGGAGAACGTCCTCAAGGCGAACACGTTCGATTTTGACGATTACGTGAAGAAGCACGAGAAGCCGGTGGTGGTGATGTTCGTCGGCATCAACGGCACCGGCAAGACGACGGCTATCGCGAAGATCGCGAACCGTCTGCAGAAGATGGGGCTCACCACCGTGCTCGCCGCCTCGGACACGTTCCGGGCGGGGGCGATAGAGCAGATCAGCATCCATGCCGACCGCCTCGGAACGAAGGTCATCAAGCACACTGCGGGCGGCGACCCGGCGGCGGTGGCCTACGACGCGCTGGAGCACGCGAAGGCGCGCAAGCGCGACGTCGTCCTGGTTGATACGGCAGGAAGGATGCAGACGAACGTCAACCTCATGGACGAGATGAAGAAGATCAAGCGCGTCGTCAAACCCCATCTAATCGTCTTCGTCGGCGATGCTCTGGCCGGCAACGACGCAATCGAGCAGGCGATGGTCTTCGAGAAGGAGGTCGGCATCGACGCGGTCGTCCTGACGAAGATCGATGCGGACGCGAAGGGCGGAGCGGCTCTCTCCATCGCCTACGCCATCAAGAGGCCGATCGCCTTCCTGTCCACTGGTCAGGAGTACGAGGAGATCCTGAAGTTCGACAGCAAGTGGATGGTCGACCGGCTGTTCGCGGAGTAGACCTATCGCACCGAGTAGCAGAGCGAGCCAAGGATCGTCGCGAAGACCTTCGCGTCGCTCACCAGGTTGTCGACCTTGCAGTACTCATCGACCGTATGCGCCATGTCGTCGCAGGTCTCCCAGACGTAAGCGTCCAGGCCGGCGAGCCGGAACCAGTTGGCGCACGTGCCGCCCCCGATCCCCCTCGCCACCGCGTCGATGTTCCGCACGCGCTTGATCGCGCTCGTGAGGGCCATCATCCCGACCGACTCAGTGCTCGACGGTGCTCCGCTCTTCGTGTACTGCTCGATGTTGACGGTGATCGTGGCGCCGGACCTGATCTCGAACATCTTGGCCACATCCCTTACGGTCTGAATGACCCCGTCGGAATCGTAGCGCGGCAGGACCCTGAGGTCCATGTAGAACGTGTCCTCGCCGGGGATCGTGTTGACGTTCCCCGTCGTTTGCAGCCGCTTGGTCGGCTCGAAGGTCGATCCCGGAGGTAGGAATATCGGGTCAACCGCCGGGTACTTGTCGCGCAGGTACTCGGCGAGGAAGCTCACCATCTGGCTCGCGGTCTTGGTGGCGTTCACTCCCTTCTCCGGCGTCGAAGCGTGGGTCTGCTTCCCCTGGACCTTCACCTTCAACCAAATGATGTGCTTCTCGGCCACCTCCACAAGACCTCCGTCCTGCTCGCCGTAGTCGGGCACGTAGACGAAATCCCCCTTGCTGAAGATGCCCTCCTTGATCAGGAATCGGATGCCGTGCTCGCTTCCCACCTCTTCGTCAGAGACGACGGCGAGCGCCATCGTGCGCTCCGGCTTCATGCCCAGCTGGTTCAGCGCCTTGGCGGCGAAGAGCGAGGCGATCATCGCCTGGCCGTTGTCCTCGGCCCCCAGCCCATACAGCTTGCCGTCAACGACCTTGGGCGAGAATGGGGGATGTGTCCATGAATCCAGGTCTCCGGGCGGGACGGTGTCCATGTGACTGACGATCCAGACGGCCTGATCGGAACCGCCGCGTTTCCGGGCGACGATGTTCGGCCTGAGGCGGAGGCGCACCCTCTCATCGAGGGCATCGAACATCTCGACGTCGTCGAACCCGCAGCTCCCCACGAGCTCGCGAACGTAGCGCGCCCTCTCGAACTCCCCTTCGCCGCCACTCTCCGGCCCGATGGCCGGGATGCGTATCATTTCGGTGAGGGCCTCGACCATGTCGTCCCGGTAGCCCTCCACGGTGGCCAAGATTTCGTCCAACGATGCCATCTGAATCCCGTAATGCATGGCCTACGGGATATAAAAATCATGACCATTGGCCGATGCGTTGGAGACGGCCGCCTGGAACGTCGCTTCGACTACTCTTTCTCGATCACCATCGATACCGCGTTGCCGCCGCCCAGGCAGAGCGTCGTCAGACCGGTGCTGGCGTTGCGGTCGATCATCGAGTAGACGAGAGTCGTCAGCAGACGCGCCCCGCTGCAGCCGATCGGATGACCGAGGGCGATCGCTCCTCCGTTCACGTTGAAGCGCTCCGCAGGTACGCCGAGCTCCTTCCTGATAGCCACCGAGGCGGTCGCGAAGGCCTCGTTGTGCTCGAAGAGGTCGATGTCGTCGATCTTCATATGGAGCTTGGCGAGGAGCTCCCGGGTGGTGGGGATGGGCGCCTCCATGATGTGAGCCGGCTCCACCCCGCCGGTGTGGTACCCGACGATCTTCGCCAGGGGCTTGAGCCCCCGCTCTTCCGCGTAGCGACGCGAGGACACGACCACGGCAGCCGCCCCGTCGCTGACCTGCGAGGAGTTGCCCGCCGTGACGATCCCGCCCTGCTTGAAGGCCGGCTTCAGCTTCGCCAGCGCCTCGAGGCTCGTGTCCGGGCGGATTCCCTCGTCCGCCTTGAACTCGATGTTGCCCTTCTTCGACTGGATCACGTACGGGACGATCTCCTTCTCGAACTTCCCCGCCGTCGTGGCCGCCTGCGCCTTCATGTGGCTCTGGTACGAGAGCTCGTCCGCCTGCTCGCGAGTGACGGCGAAGCGTTCCGCGACCGACTCGGCGGTCAGTCCCATATGGATGTCGTTGAACGCGTCCCAGAGGCCGTCGCAGACCATCGAGTCGACGATCTTGTTGTCGTTCATGCGGTACCCGAAGCGGGCGCTCTTCAGGAGGTAGGGGGCCATGTCCATGTTCTCCATGCCGCCTGCGACGATGACGTCGTGCTCCCCCGACTTGATCGAGTTCGCCGCGAGCATCACTGACTTCAGACCCGAGCCGCAGACCTTGTTGACGCTGAGCGAACCGATCTCCACTCGCAGGCCCGCCTTGACCGCCGCCTGTCGGGCCGGGTTCTGGCCGCACCCCGCATTCAGGACGATACCCATGATGCACTCCTGGATCTCGGTTGGTGCGACGCCCGAGCGGCGCACCGATTCCTTGATCACCGTCGCGCCGAGCTCGGCGGCCGGCACATCCTTCAAGGTCCCGCCGAACTTTCCCATCGCGGTCCTCGACGCAGAGAGTATGACGACTTCCTCCATGTTCACGCCTCCTTGTGAAATCAATATGCCAGCAGCCATCCTGGGCGGCCGCGGCGGGGCTTCAAACCGATTGGCCGTATATCTAACTGTCGATTATGGACTTCGACTCTCAACGTATAGGGTGCGGGAGCTGCCTCTTCAAGGGCATGCTCAGATGACGCCTGGAGCAGACCGGCGGTTCGTACCATCCGGGTGCGATGTCGCGTCGCTCGGTCTCGAACTCCGCGCCATCCCCCGCCGCCTTCCTGCGGCATCGCTTGCACCGGTAGCCGCCTCCCCTTCCGATCGACTTCATGCTCTTGTGGCAGATCGGGCATACGGGGTTCTTCACCTTCCTTTCGACCCTTGTCAGGCGGATGACCTGTAGCTTCTCGATGTTCAGCGTTCTCGGCTGGTCCCTGAGCTCGCCAAGGACGGTGACCTCGTCCCCGACCCTCAATCGCTTGACCACGTCACGGAATGAGCGCGAGGGTTCGTAGGCCGCACAGTCCAGCGGTCCATGGCCGACCGCATCGATCCTCAGAATGACGTGCCCTCCCTCCACCGTGACGGGGGACGCCGAAATAACCCCGCGAACGGCGTACGAGCGGTTCGGGAGCAGTTCGGTCCAGCGCCGGATGATGTGGTCGTCTGTTCCCTGGTTCGTCAGGAACAAGAGCCACCTCTCCTTCTCCTCCGATCTCACCGAGCCGATTGCCTCGACCAACGCCTCGGGGTCGTCGCCGCGGATGCCCATGAGGACCGGACAGCCGGAGTGCGGCGCAATCGCCGGCCTGCACGAAACCTCATCGTAGTTGTTGAACGTCGAGGGGAACCGTTCGTCCAGCTTGCGGACATCGTCCGCGTCGAGCGTCCGCGGGGTCCCCCAGCGCAAGCTGGAGCGGTAGGCGAGGACCTCATAGGTCCTATCCTTCGGGCGCCAGGACATCGCCGCGGCGGCACCGATCACGCCTCGGCCTCCCTCAAGTTCGAAACGGAGCGCGCCGATTCGATCGAGCTCGGCCTCCACGTCCCCCCGCGCCACGATGCCCCTGACCGTCTGCCAGTACAGACCGGGCGATGGGGGGCACCTCGAGACGACGAGCCCCGGACTCGCATCCTCGCTGACCCGCGACCATTCGGCGACCGCTCTTGAGGCGCGCTCAAGGACGTCCTCCTCCTTCGGCTCCGAGCGCAGCCTCGAGAACGAATAGATCGGCCGGGCCCCGATCCGCCCGATCAGCCTCCTTGCCCCGGACCCTTTTCCGAGCCTGAGGCACAGGGCTCCGTTCCCACGCGTCTTCCAGGGTACGGCGGGATTCAAGCGGACCAGGCGGGGCAGGCCGATGATGTCAAGATCGTCAAGCTCGCGCACGAGCTCGGTCGCCAGGAACGTTGTGCACATCTGGCTGACCGAATCAGTATCATCGATCGCGGCGTACATTCTCGGTCGGGCCTAGAGTGCCCAGCACCATAATCCTTTTCCTGCTCAGACGCGCACCGGGCTCACCTCCCGCACGAAGAGGAAGATGCCGTCCTCCCAGGAAAGATCGGCCACGACCTCCACGATCGCCCCCGCCGGTGGAAGGGTCTCGACCGCGTCCTTGGGTATGTAGCCGTGGACCTGCTGGCCTTGTGCGTCCCTGAGGGTGAGGGTCCACCCGTCGGCGCCCTGCTTCGCGCTCACGAACACGCAGATCAGGCGGACCTCGTCGCTGCCTGGCGCGATCTGCGAGATGCTCGTCGCATAGGGCTCGCTGAAATCGCTGGTCGCAAGCAAAGCCAGCACAGAGAGAGCGGCGAGGACGGACAGCGCGCGGACGGAGCCGAATCTGGGCACGCTTGAGCGATTGGCTCTACCCTTGACCCGAGATCTGTTAACCGCAGCCTTCTCGTGATAAGGATTGAATACCGCCCCGCCGATTCGGAGCCTCATGGCGAAGCCGCCCCTTACCGAACATGCGGGACACTTGTCCATCACAATCGCCCTCGTGTCCGGGTTCGTGGTCGCCGTGGCATTGGCGGACATGTCGACCGGCAGCCTGGGATTGGACGGCTGGTCGGCCTACCTGCTCGTTGCCGGCCTGATTGCCTTCTTGGTCGCGATCATCTGGCTCGCGACATATCTGAAGACGGTGCGCGATTTCAAAGCGCTGGTCGACGAGAACAGCAAGGCGGTCTTCATCAGGAACATCGATGATGCGGAATACCTGGCCTGGAAGTTGCCAATGAAGTACGAGAGGGAGCTCGCGGAGAAGAAACGCTCCTTCGGACTGAAGTGAGCCAACAAAGGGGCCCCCCTTCATTTCCACTGGAGAGCGTGCGGGTGGGCCGGCCGCTGGGCGCGCCCCGTTCCACCGGAACGCGGATATCGGGACAAGTCGGTAGGCTACTGTCAAGGACGTGATGGGGTCGGAGCGCAAGAGGGTCGGTCTGATATCAGTTAGCGAAGACGTCTCAGAGATCGAGGAGCTTGCCTCGGCGGCCGGATATACGGTCGCTTTTGAGATTGTTCAGAGGCGGGACCGGCCTGACCCTTCCACCTTTGTCGGAAAGGGCAAGCTCGATGAGGTCTCCGGGCTGTTGGATAAACTGACCATTGACGGACTCCTGATCAACGGATACCTCAGGCCCTCTCAGCACTACAACCTTGAGAACACCCTCAAGGTCGAGTGCATGGACAGGGTCCGGCTCGTTCTCAACATATTCGCGACCCGAGCGTCGTCGCGCGAGTCGATCCTCCAGGTCGAGCGTGCGAAGCTGGAGTACGAAACGCCGCTGCTCAAGGAATGGATTCACTCCGCGAAAATGGGGGAACACCCCGGTTTCCTAAGCGGTGGCGAGTACGCCGTCGATGTCTATTATGACATGACAAAGAAAAGAATAAGGAAGATAGATGAAGAGTTGGAAAGGCTCAGGTCAACCTCTGATTTGAGGAGGAGGCAGAGGAAGCGAAAGGGCGTGAGCCTTGTGAGTCTTGCGGGCTATACGAACGCGGGGAAGTCATCATTGATGAATGCTTTGACTAAGGGGGACGTGTACGTCGGTCCTACCGTCTTCTCGACGCTCACTACCACCACCAGAAGACTGAGGAATGGAGGAGGAGGGGAGATTCTCGTCACTGACACGATTGGCTTCTTCCACGATCTGCCCACCTTCGTCATCGAATCGTTCAAGACAACTATAGATGAGATATATCTGGCTGATTTCATCCTCCTGATTGTCGATTCCTCCGAGAACGACGAAACGATTGAGATGAAGCTACGAGCTTCGGCGTCGATTCTCCAACCCGAGGTCGAGGCCGACCGCATACTCCTGGTCATGAACAAGGTGGACCGGAGGGACGAGACTCGCGGCAGAGGGTCCGAGTCGCTACGACAGATAATCGGCTTCAGCGGACTCGTCTGGACCTCGGCGACCACCGGGGAAGGCCTCGACGAGCTTCTATCGGTCATTCACCAGAGGTTTTCGTACCCGAATCTGGTGCGGATATCGCTCGCGGAAGGCCCCGAATCCGAGAAGGTGATCTCGCGATTGTACGGCATCGCCGAGATTGGGTCGGTGTCGAGGAAAGAACGGATCGAGATCATCGCGGCCCTCAGGGAGAAGGATCTCAAAAGGGTGGAGGGTTGGGTCCGCGAAGCCTCCGGCACGTTCAGAATCGAGGACGGGCGGGAAGGTGGGCGTGAGGCCGTGGACGCAACGTCCCCCGACGCCTAGGGTTCCACCGGAAATGAGGGGGTGGGGGTCTAGTGCCGACCCCCCCGGGACTCGAAGAATCGCCCAATGGATGCGCGGGCCGCGATAAAAGTAAGCTTCTTGTATCAAAGCGCCGCTCTTCCACTGCAACCGGCCGGGGGCAATGCCCGTTTTCCACCGGAAACGATGGGGTCGGGCTCATTACGGGGATGGTTTCAGTGGGGGAGAAGGATTCGGAAGAGAACGTGTTCCAGCAGTACCTCAAAGGCAAGGGGATTTTCCGGCGCAACCGCGAGATCTTGCGACCATCGTACATCCCCGACGAGCTGCCGCACCGGCGGGCGGAGATCAGTCAGCTTGCCTCGATCATGGTCACCGCCCTCAAGGGCGAGCGGCCCTCCAACGTCCTCATCTTCGGCAAGACCGGGACGGGGAAGACGGCCTCGGTGAAGTTCCTCGGCAACGAGATCAAGAAGGCCGAGACGCAGGACAACAAGGTCGTCTTCATCTACATGAACTGCGAGATCGTCGACACGCCTTACAGCGTGCTGCAGAACATCGGCAACCAGTTCATCGAGGATTTCGACCAGAGAATCCCGTTCACAGGGTGGTCGACGGAGCGGGTCTACAACATCCTTCGCGAGAAGATCGACGAGCAGCAGCGCGTGGTGATCATCGTCCTCGACGAGATAGACAAGCTCGTCTACAAGAGCGGCGACGACGTGATCTACCACCTTTCGAAGATCAACGATGATTTGAAGAACGCGCGCGTCTCGCTCATCGGCATATCCAACGACCTCAAGTTCACCGAGTTCCTCGACCCACGCGTCAAGAGCCGCCTCGGCGAGGAGAAGATGGTCTTCGCCCCATACAACGCGGAACAGCTGCAGGACATCCTGAACCAGAGGGCGAGGCTCGCCTTCGACGAGGGCGCCTTGGATGCCTCGGTCATCCCGCTCTGCGCGGCGCTCGCGGCGCAGGAGCACGGTGATGCCAGGCGGGCCTTGGATCTGCTCAGGATCGCGGCGGAGACAGCGGAGAGGGGCAACGAGGAGAGGATCACGGAGGCGCACGTCTACAAGGCGAAGAACAAGATCGAGCTCGACTGCGTCACCGAGGCGGTCAAGACGCTCCCGACGCAGTCAAAGCTCGTCCTCCTCTCGATAATCATCAACGAGGAGAAGAACAACGGGCGCCTGACGACCGGCGACGTCTATGGGACCTATCGCGAGATGAGCAAGGTGGTCGGCCTCACCTCCCTGACGCAGCGCCGAGTCACCGACCTCATATCCGAGCTGGACATGCTCGGGATCATCCACGCGAGGGTGAAGTCCTTCGGCCGCGGCGGCCGCACCAAGGAGATCGAGTCGTCCGTGCCAATCGAGGAGACGAAGAGGACGCTCGAAGAGGACGAGACGCTGCAGGTGCTGAAGAACTACCGGCCGAAGACCCAGACGACACTAATGTGAGTCAGCGTTTTCTCTTCTTCTTGTTCTTGCCCTGCTGCTTTCCCTTCTGCGATTCCTTCGAGGACGGCTGTTGGGCATTCTTCTCGATCTTCGGTTCTGCCTTCGCCTTGGGCTGTTCCGGCGGGGGTTCGGCCTTCGCCTGAGCCTCCTCCTTTGCCTCCGGTTTCGGCGCCTCCTCGGCCTTTGCGCCCAAGTGCAGCCTGCGCCTCGCCCCGCCCCAGAAGTCGATGCCCTTCCGTTCCAGGACGTAGCCGACGACGTCGATCAAGATCGGCACGCCGATGATCAGGCCGATGGCGATGAAGAGGTCGGTCTTGCTGTTCTCCGGGACCGAGGTGGGCGTGGGGCCGCTGATCCAGAGCTTCAACAGGCCGAACCATGGTATCTCGCCCCTCGCGACCCCATCGATCCATTCCAGCTTGACCGGTGACCAGGTCGAGGAGAACCCCTGGTCGATGGCGCCGTCGTTGTTGTCTCCCAGCGTGATGAGCCCATCGACCAATGTGAATGAGGGGTCGTGGGACCGCTGGGTGTCATAGGCGCTGATAATCTGGTTGAGGTTGATGTTCACCGTAACGTGATTGTAGCCGATGTTGGTCAGGGTCACGACCGACTTGAGGTTGTACCACGTCTTCGGGCCGCTCGACACCCCCCACATTGTCTGCGGGAGGTCCTTGAGCACCGGGATATCGAAGCTGTGTCCCGTTTCGTTGAAGTGCACCAGGCAGAGGGCGCGGTGGATGATCGGGGTCTTCGATGTGCTACCGAGCGGGCGGTAGATAACTACGTCCCCATACTCGCCATACGTCATGTACTCCGAGCCCGGGGCGAACGATTTGGCGTAGGCGCTCGAGTAAGCGTTCAGATATGGAGTGACCTCGCCCATGCTTGAGATCCTCTTCTGGATGACAAGATCCCCGGTGTCGATGACGCCGATGTAGGACACCGTGTCCGAGTGCTGCATGCTGCTCGACTCGACCACGACCAGTGGGGGCCAGCTGCCGCTGTAGACCAGGAGCCCGGCAAGGATGAGGAAGACGATCAGGACGGCGATGATCACCACTTTGAACTTCTTGACCACCGCGAGGACACGCTGCGTCGTCGAGGACACGGCCAGTTGAACGCCCATCGTGCTATTTAACTCATCGTCGCATGGTGCTCTCGGGATGCCCTCGCGGAGACGTACCAGTCGGCACAACGTATTTGAGGCGCCGAGGGCCTGACTCCTCGGATGAACCGGCCTGACAACGACACGTACTTCATGCGCATGGCCGAGCTGGTCTCGACCCGGTCGACCTGCCTAAGGAGACAGGTCGGCGCGGTCGTGGTCAAGGAGAAGCGCGTCCTCACCACCGGTTACAACGGCGCTCCGAAAGGCCTGAGGCACTGCGAGGAGGTCGGGTGCGTGAGGGAGCAGAACCAGGTCGAATCGGGCACCCGGCACGAGCTCTGCCGCGGAGTGCACGCCGAGCAGAACGCGGTCATCCAGGCCGCCTACTTCGGGGTCAGCATCAAGGACGCCTCGATATACACGACGAACTTCCCCTGCGTCCTCTGTGCCAAGATCATCATCAACGCGGGCATCCGTGAGGTCGTCTTCAAGGACGAGTACGTAGACGAGCTCTCGCACAGCATTCTCAAGGAGAGCGGTGTGACGGTGAGACGCGTCCCGGCTCCAAAGGATGCACCGGAACGCTAGGTCGAGGCGTTGCTCAATCCTTGGCGCACCCCCGGCTTCCAGGGTTCTCAATCGTTTAGCCTGGACACGGAGGCGCACGCCCCGTAGCATATTTATATGCACAATATATTCCCGCAACCCTTAGGGGATGTGCCTGTGAGTAGGGCCGAGACGCTTCTGAAAGTTAAAGAGGCCGAAGCGGAGGCGAAGAAAATCGTCTCGCAGGCCGAAGACAAGGCGAAGGCCACCGCGGCAGCGGCGCGCAAGGAGGCCGTCCGGATCGTTCAGGAGGCTGACGAGAAGGGCAAGGCGGCGTACGATTCGGCCTACGCGGCCGAGAAAGCGAAGATAGCCGCCGAGCGCGAGACTATCGTCAAGAAAGGAGCGGAGGAAGCCGAGCGGCTCAAGGCCAAAGCGCGGACGAACGTCCCCAAGGCGGATGCGTATCTCTTGGAGAGATTCGAGAGGACTGTAGATGCTTCTCCCTGAGCAGATGACGAAGATCCTCATAGTGGGATCGAAGGACAAGCTCAAGGAAACCATCGACGAGCTCTACAGACTCGAGGAGGTCCATCCCATAGATTTCTCGGCGGAGGAAGAAGGCTTCACCCTAGGCACGCCTCTTCCAGACGCCTCCGAAACCTCCCAACGACTGCTGAAGCTTCGGGCGGTGAGCAAGGACCTGGCGGTCGAAGACAGGCTCATCAAGCAGAAGATCGAGACCGAGCAGATCCACAAAGAGATAGATGACGCCCTCGTGATGCTGGAAGCGGAGATCCGCGGCGCGGTCGAGACGAGGGACCAGATACAGATAAGAAAGCACGACCTGGAGGGCAGCAAGAGGTTGCTGGAGCCCTTCGTTCCCCTCGGAATAGGCCTTGACCTCTACCGAGGCTACGAGTCGATCGTCGTATTCACCGGAACCGTGAGGATGGACCCTGAGCCAGTGCTCCGCGAGTCCATTCACGACTACGAGCTCTTCATGAGCGAGGACGGCAAGTTCGTCGCCCTCTTCGTCGCGAAGGCAGAGGCGGCCGAGGCCCAGCGTGTGCTCGTTCAGGCTGGTTTCTCGGAAGTCCAGGTCCCTCCCGGGAAGGGGAACCCGGAAGATGCGATCAGATCGATCGACACGGAGATAGAAGTGCTTGACAAGGCGCTCGCCGACGCTGAGGGAAAGGTCGCCAAGCTCCGCGAAAAGCATGAGGCGTTCATCCTCGCCTCCAACGAGGAACTGACGATCGAGATCGAGAAAGCGGAATTCCCTCTCAGGGCCGGAGCGACCGCGCATGCCTTCGTGGTGGATGCGTGGGTGCCTTCAGGGTCCCTCGACGTAGTGGTCAAGGCAATCTCCGCGAGGCTGGGGGACGATATCCACGTGGAAGTGGTGGAGGACCGCGTCCCGAGGAAGGAACACGTGCATGCCGAGGAGGCGGGGGTGGGAGTGGCCGAGGAGCATGTCAAGCAAGAGCCCCCTGTCAAGCTCGGCACGAAGAAACCCGTTGGCATGTTCACGTATCTGACCGAGCTGATCTCGGTGCCCAAGTACAACGAGATCGACCCCACGAACGTCCTCGCGATAACATTCCCCTTGTTCTTCGGCCTCATGGTAGGCGACTTGGCCTATGGCATTGGATTCATGATCCTCGGATACATAGGCCTGAGGCACGTCCGGAGCGCCGAATGGAAGACCATATCCACGATGCTGCTCTTTGGAGGCATCTGGGCCACGATCTTCGGGTTATTCCTGTTCGGCGAAGCGTTCGGCTTGCACTTCGCCCCGCAGTGGGCGGCTGGCGCCTCGCACATTGACTATCCGTATGGAGACGAGCTTTCCTGGTCGTCGATGCTGCAGTACAACCTGCCCACGAACTTCTACGGGATTCCTCTGGGGATCTACAGCAAGCTCAGCAACGTCAAGATACTCCTCTACATAGCTGTCTGGATCGGCATCATCCATCTGTTCATCGGATACGGCCTCGGGTTCTTCAACGAGAGCATGAGGCACGGTTTCAAGCACGCGATCATGCACAAGTTCTCCTGGATCCTGATACTCCTCGGAGGCTCGTTCCTCCTCCTCTACGTCATCGACCTGCTGATCCTGAACCTTCCAGTTGGGTTCACGGACCCGAGGCTCCTGCTCGGTCTCGCCTTCTTGATACCGGGCATCGTCATAGCGTTCATCGGAGAAGGGGGACAGTCCATCCTCGAGCTCCCCGGCCTCATGAGCAACGCCATTTCCTACACCAGGCTTGCCGCCATCGGCATGGCGAAGGCGGGCATGGCCCTGGCGTTCAACATGATAGCGATAGAGATGCTGGCGTCCGCGGGCGGAGCGATGCTCATATTCGGCATCGTGGTCTTCGCCCTGGGGCATCTGACGATATTCGTGCTCGCGGTCCTGTCCGCAGGACTGCACTCTGTTAGGCTCCATTATGTCGAATTGTTTACGAAATTCTACAGTGGAGGCGGATCGAAGTTCGATCCGCTAAGGATCGTGAGGAAGTATACAGCGGAGAAAGAAAGGTGAGAAGAATGGCAGACGCGGGTTTGATAGCAATAGGAGCGGGAATGGCGGTTGGACTGGCGGGTCTCGCTTCCGCTTGGGCCGAGAAAGAGATCGGTTCGGCGGCGGTCGGGGCGATGGCCGAGGAAGAGAAGCTGTTCGGTAAGGGCCTCATCCTCACTGTTATCCCAGAGACCATCGTCATCTTCGGTCTGGTTATGGCCATCCTGCTCTGGACCAAGATGTAAGTGCGACAGGAAAGGAGACAAGAGGCCTATTCATGGCGCTGGACAAAGTAGTCGGAGACATAATGGAGAGCGCCAGGAAGGACGCTGACCAGATCATCCAGACCGCGGAGAAGGAGAAAGGAGCGGTCATTGGTGAGGCCCGCCTGAAGGCGGAGAGCGCCCGAAAGGAAAGGGAGAAGCAGCTCGGCGAAGCCGTAAGGCGCCTGAGGCAGCAGGAATCCTCGAGCGCGGAGCTGGAGGCGAAGAGGGTCGTCCTCAACGCCAGGAAAGACGTGCTCGACGTCGTCTTCCAGGACGCGCTTGAGAAGCTCTCCAAGCTCAGCGACGCGGAGAAATCGCGGCTGTATTCCCGGATACTCTCCAAGGCCATAGAGGTCATCCCGAATCCGAGGGTCTACTGCCCCAAAGGGGAGGCGAGGCTCCTATCTGGAGTACCCGGCCTCGGGCAGGTCCAGGAGATGGACATGGGGCCCGGGGTCATCCTGGAATCGGGAGACGGGATGGTGCGGCTCGATTATAGGTTCAGGACCATCCTTGAAGGGATCTGGGAGAAGGAGCTGAGGAACGTCTCGAACGTACTCTTTGGGTGAGGTGATGTGGCCGTACCGCGTTAAGAGGGGCAACTACGCATACGCCTGCGCCAGAGTGAGGGCCAAGAAGAGCCTTCTTCTAACGAAGGACGCGTATCCAAAGCTCCTCATGATGGACCTCAATGAGATCGGTCGGTTCATGGGCGAGACACAGTACAAGACAGAGATCTCAGAATTGGCGTTGCGCTACGAGGGCGTGGATCTCATCGAGCTCAGCACCAGCAAGAACCTGGCCCGAGTGTACACCGGGATCCTCGGCTTCACCAAGGGCGAGCTCCGGGACATGATCGCTGCGTACCTAGCGCGGTGGGACGTCTGGAATGTGAAGACGGTGGTCAGGGGGAAATACTACGGGGCATCGGTCGATGAGATCCGAGAGGATCTTGTGCCGGCTGGCAGATTGAGGGAGGAGGACCTGAACTCGTTGCTGGCCTTGGGCTCGATCCCAGAGGTGCTAGATGCCCTCGGCAAGTTCGACCTGAGCGTCCCCGAAGAGGTCCGGTCAAGCTTTGAGAAGGAAGGTCTGCTGTCCGGCCTTGAAGACTATCTCGACAAGCTGTACTATTCGAAACTCCTTTCCACGATCGACGTCAAGAGGCGGCCGGAGCAGCGCTTCATGGCGTTCATGAAGAAGGAGATCGACGCAACCAACCTATTGACGCTGCTCAAATTGAAGATGGAAGGGCTGAGCCCGGACAAGATTGTCGGCTATCGTATCGACGGCGGCGCATCGCTCCACGAAAAGGAGTTCGCGCGACTGGCCTCCCTGGAGAGCCTGGACGCAGTCGTCTCCGAGCTCGCCAAGTATCCGTTCTACGAAGACATCAAGGAGTTCCTCGAGGTCATGAAGCAGACCAAGTCCCTCACCGAGGTCTCGCTGGCCATGAAGAGGCACGTCCTAAAAGAGGCGCAGACGTTCTCGCGCGTCTATCCGCTGTCAGTACTCCCTATCATCGATTACATGATACGCAAGAGGACCGAGGTAGACAACCTCCGGATCATCGCCCGCGGCAAGCAGGGCGGTCTGGACTCCGAGACGATTAAGAAGCTGCTGGTGATCTGATGGACATCGCTGTGCTTGGCCCGGAGGAGTTCGTGCTGGGGTTCAGGCTCGCGGGCATCAAGCGAGTCTACACCGCTGGCAAGAAGGACTACGAGCAACGGCTTCTCGAGCTTCTCCAGGACTCCACCATCGGCGTCCTGGCGGTGAACTCGGAAGACCTCAATCAAGTTGGTGCAATCGCCCGCAGAAAGGCCCTGGAGAGCATAGCCCCAGTGGTCGTTCCGGTCGGCGGTGGCGAAGGCGACCTTCGTGAGAAGGTGAAGAGAGCTATTGGCGTTGACCTGTACAGAACTGAGAGGGGTTGAAATGGCAAACGTTGGCGAGATTAACAGGGTGGCAGGCCCTGTGGTGACAGCGACCGGGATTTCCCCGAAGATGTACGACGTCATCCAGGTGGGCAAGGAGAAGCTCATGGGTGAGGTCATCAAGATCATGGGGAACAAGACGGTCATTCAGGTGTACGAGGATACCTCGGGATTGCGCCCAGGAGAGCCGGTCGTCTCGACCGGGCTCCCGCTGGTCGCCGAGCTAGGCCCCGGCCTGCTGGGCAGCGTCTATGATGGGATCCTCAGGCCACTGCCAGAACTCATGAAGTCGATGGGCAACTTCATCCACCGAGGCGTAACCGCTCCGGGTCTGGACCGGACGATAAGATACGCCTTCACCCCGATTGTGAGGAAAGGCGACAAGGTGACCCCGGGTGCGGTGCTGGGAACGGCCCCCGAGCGCTCGATCACCCACCGCGTCCTCGTCCCGGCGGGCGTCAGCGGCGTAGTCGACGAGATCTACGCCGGCGATCACACCGTGGTCGACCCGATCGCGGTCATCGGCGGCAGGGAGGTCACCATGATGCAGAAGTGGCCCGTTCGATTCGGGCGCCCGGTCAAGGGAAAGCTCATGCCGGACATACCATTGATCACTGGTCAGCGCGTTCTCGACACCCTCTTTCCGATATCCAAGGGAGGCACCGCGGCGATCCCTGGAGGATTCGGCACCGGCAAGACCGTCACTCAGCAGCAGCTTGCGAAGTGGTCCGACGCGGACATCGTCGTCTACATCGGCTGCGGGGAGCGCGGCAACGAGATGACCGAGGTGCTCACCCTCTTCCCGGAGCTCGAGGACCCGAGGACAAAGAAGCCCCTGATGGGAAGGACGGTCCTGATCGCCAACACCTCCAACATGCCTGTGGCGGCGCGAGAGGCGTCGGTGTACACCGGCATGACGGTCGCTGAGTACTACCGTGACATGGGCTACGACGTCTCGCTGATGGCCGACTCGACCTCTAGATGGGCCGAGGCGATGAGGGAGATATCCTCCAGGCTCGAGGAGATGCCGGGCGAGGAGGGATTCCCCGCATACCTTTCCGCAAGGCTGTCGGAGTTCTACGAGAGGGCCGGGCGAGCCGACGTCCTCTCCGGATACCAGGGCTCTGTCTCCGTCGTCGGGGCCGTATCCCCGCCTGGCGGGGACCTGTCAGAGCCGGTGACTCAAGGCACCCTGCGCATCGTGCGTGTATTCTGGGCCCTGGACTCGAAGCTCCGCGAGCGCAGGCATTTCCCGGCCATCAACTGGCTGACGTCCTATTCGCTCTACACCGGGACGCTCGACGGATGGTATCGCGCCAACGTCGCGCCGGACTTCCCGGACCTGCGCAGCTGGGCCATGGAGGTCCTGCAGAAGGAAGCCGAGCTCCAGGAGGTCGTGCAGCTGGTCGGTTCCGACGCGCTGCCCGAGGAGCAGAAGCTGACGCTCGAGGTGGCAAGGATGCTCCGCGAGATCGTCCTGCAGCAGAACGCGTTCCACCCGGTGGACACATACTGTCCGATGACCAGGCAGTACCAGGTCATGAAGACGATCAAGCGCTTCGCTGACCTTTCCAAGAGGGCGGTGGACAACGAGGTCATGGTGGACGCCATCGCCAACATGCCCCTGCGCACCAGGCTCGGAAAGTCGAAGTTCGAAGAGGGCGTGGACTCTGAGCTGGAGCAGATCAATAACGAGATGGACAAGGCCTTCGAGGCACTGGGAGGGAAGTAGATGGCAGTGAGCAAGGAGTACAGGACCATCTCTCAGATCGCCGGACCGCTGGTGTTCGTGGAGAAGACCGATCCCGTCGGATACAACGAGATCGCGATAGTCTCGCTTCCGAACGGCGAGGAGAGGCGCGGGCAGGTGCTCGATTCATCCCGCGATGTCGTGGTCATACAGATGTTCGAGGGCACGGCGGGGCTGGAAAGGGCTGCCGGGGCGAGGTTCACCGGGGAGGCGCTCAAAATGCCGGTGTCCCAGGATATGCTGGGTCGCATACTATCTGGCTCGGGGGATCCGCTCGATGGGGGTCCGAGGATCACGCCGGAGGACCGCCTGGATATTACCGGGGCGGCCATCAATCCGTGGGCCCGCGACAACCCGAGGGAGTTCATCCAGACGGGCATCTCGACCATCGACGGCATGAACACGCTGGTCAGAGGGCAGAAGCTGCCGATATTCTCTGGTTCTGGTCTTCCGCACAACGACATCGCGCTTCAGATCGCGAGACAGGCGAAGGTGCTGGGCAAGGAAGAGGAGTTCGCCGTGGTGTTCGGCGCGATGGGCATCACCCACGAGGAGGCGCAGTACTTCATGAAGGACTTCGAGCGGACAGGAGCGCTGAAGCGCGCGGTCGTCTTCATGAACCTGGCCGACGACCCGGCCATCGAGCGCATTATCACGCCGAGGCTCACATTGACCACCGCGGAATACCTCGCCTACACGCTCGACATGAACGTGCTCGTCATCCTGACCGACATCACTAACTACTGCGAGGCCCTGCGCCAGATCGGCGCGGCGAGAGAAGAGGTGCCAGGCCGCCGCGGCTATCCCGGGTACATGTACACCGACCTCGCAACATTGTACGAGCGCGCCGGAAGGATCAAGGGCAAGAAGGGAAGCATCACCCAGATCCCGATCCTCTCCATGCCGGGCGACGACATCACTCATCCGATCGCCGACCTGACGGGGTACATCACCGAGGGCCAGATCGTGGCGAAGCGCGACTTGCACCGCGCGGGCATCTATCCGCCGATCGACGTCGGGTCTTCGCTCTCCAGGCTGATGGACGCGGGCATAGGCAAAGGGAGGACGAGAGAGGACCACAAGTCCGTGTCCGACCAGTGCTACGCCGCTTACGCAGAGGGGCGCGACCTGCGTGGCCTCGTCGCCATCGTCGGCAAGGACTCCCTGTCGGACCGCGACAAGAAGTTCCTGGACTTCGCGGACCTGTTCGAGAAGCGCTTGGTGCGCCAGGGCAGGGAGGAGGATCGCGACATCGAAACGACCCTGGACCTGATGTGGGACCTTCTCGCCACCGTACCGGAGAACCAGCTGACCCGCATCGATCGCAAGTGGATCGAGAAGTACCATCCGGCGCACAGGGCGAAGGCGGCGTAAGGGATGCCGAAGCTAGACGTCAAGCCGACAAGGTCCGAGCTCCTCGAGGTCAAGAGGAAGATCAAGCTCAGCCAGGCCGGGTACAAGATCCTCAAGATGAAGAGGGACGGCCTCATCCTCGAGTTCTTCAAGATCCTCGAGGAGGCGAAGGAGATCCGACAGAAGGTCAACCGGGACTTCGCCGTCGGGAACCAGAAGA
>JAJRAL010000111.1 GCA_028679935.1 Methanomassiliicoccales archaeon
GTTATATAGAAGCACAGAAATACCGGGGCAACGGTGTTTGCATGGCTTATTCAATGGGAGGACAACAGCCAATCATCGTGCTCAAAGAGGGCACGGAGAGATCGAAGAACCGGGAGGCGCAGTCGAACAACATCGCCGCCGCCCGAGCCGTCGCGGACGCGGTCCGGTCGACCCTCGGTCCGAAGGGCATGGACAAGATGCTCGTGGACTCGCTGGGCGACGTCGTGATCACGAACGATGGCGTTACCATTCTGAAAGAGATCGACATCCAGCACCCCGCGGCCAAGATGGTCGTGGAGGTCGCCAAGACCCAGGACAACGAGTGCGGTGACGGGACGACCACCTCGGTAATCCTCGCCGGGGAGCTGTTGAAGAAGGCGGAGGTCCTGATCGATCAGAACATCCACCCGACGATACTGGCGAATGGCTACCGGATGGCCGCGGCCAAGTGCATGGAAATCCTGGACACGATTGCGATCAAGATCACACCCGATGACAACGAGATGCTGAAGAAGATCGCGCGGACCGCCATGACCGGCAAGAGCATTGGCGGACAGAGGGACTTCCTCGCCGAGCTGGCAGTGAAGGCCGTCAGGGCAGTGGCCGAGAAGAAGGACGGGGGCTACGAGGTCGACATCGAGAACATCAAGGTGGAGAAGAAGACCGGCGGCTCGATCGCCGACACGAAGATCATAGAGGGCGTCATCATCGACAAGGAGCGCGTGCACCCGAGGATGCCGAAGACCATCACCGGAGCGAAGATCGCCCTGGTGTCTGGCTCGATGGAGATCGCGAAGACGCAAGTCGAGGCGAAGATCCAGATCCGCGACCCGCAATCGATGCAGCGCTTCCTCGACGAGGAGGAGAGCACTCTAAAGAAGATGGCCGACCGCCTGAAGGAGGTCGGGGCGAACGTGGTCTTCTGCCAGAAGGGCATCGACGACCTGGTGCAGCACTACCTCGCCAAGAACGGCATCTACGCCGCTCGCAGACTGAAGGAGAGCGACATGGAGAAGCTCTCCAAGGCGACCAACGCGAAGATGATCGGCAACGTCATGGAGCTCGAGAAGGCCGACCTGGGATGCGCTGGCACCGTAGAGGAGAAGAAGATTGGCGACGACAACATGACCTTCATCACCGGATGCAAGAACCCGAAGGCCATCAGCGTCATGATTCGCGGAGGCACCGAGCACGTCGCGGAGGAAGTCGAGAGGGCGCTGCATGACGCTCTCCGCGTCGTCGGCATCACCATCGAGGACGGCAAGGCGGTCCCGGGCGGCGGAGCCCCGGAGATCGAATTGTCGTTGCGCCTGGCCAACTATGCCTCGAGCGTGGGCGGCAGGGAGCAGCTGGCGATCGAAGCGTTCGCCGAGGCCATGGAGGTAGTACCTTGGGCCCTGGCAGAGAACGCCGGGCTCGACGCGATCGACGTCGTGCTTAACCTGAAGTCGGCGCACGAAGGCAAGAAGGCGAACAAGAACGCCGGCCTCGATCTGACCACCGGGAAGCCGATCGACATGCTAGAGGCGAACGTTATCGAGCCCTTGAGGGTCAAGACCCAGGCCGTGAAGTCGGCCTCCGAGGTCGCGAACATGATCCTAAGGATTGACGACGTCATAGCCTCGCGCAAGGCGCCCCCGATGCCGCCAGGCGGACCGGGCGGCGGAATGCCCCCAGGCGGAATGCCTCCTGGCATGGGCATGATGTAAGCAAACACCTTCATCCTTTCATCTTTCCCCACTTTTTCGATTACATTCATCCAGCAGTGATAGCGCGTTCGAAACGTTCAATACCGGACTGCCGAATGCCGCAGCACAAGGAAGGTATGAAGTGAAGCGGAACCTGACGATCAAGGCGGTCGCCATGGTGCTCCTCCTGGCATTTTCCTGCCTGTTGGTGCCGGCAGCATCGGCTGCGGTGCCACCCGCGCAAGCGCCGGTTTGGCAGAATGGAGAGACCTGGGCGGTAGGCAGCGAATTCGACTGGGGCTCGGATCTGGCGGGCCCGATACAGAACTTGACGGAAGACCTCGGCATCCCCGGCGTGAGCTTCGACGAGTTCCGCCTTGCCGCTAATGGCAGCTCGTGGATCGTGTTCGAGGTCACCGACGCGGATGCGACCGAGTATCATCTGAACGGGAAGCTCGCGATGAAGTTCAATTTCGAACTGCATCTCAAGGTCACGGCTCAGCTACCGGATCCGGGAACCTATGAGAACATCGGATTGGCGCCGAAGTCCCAGAGGACCATTCAGGCCGATGCCGTCCTCAACCTGGCATTCATCGTGGACACGAACACGGTCTTCGAGAACGGCACGTTGGCGGTCAAGAGCTCCAGCATAGAGATGATAGGCAGCGCAATGGCGTCGCTGGATCTGAAGAACTTCCCGGACCTGAGCCTCCTTGCCAATGGCACCGTGAGCTACATCAACTACCACTTCGACGTGAAGTTCAACGCCGACGTCCTGCTCAACCTCATCTTCGATCCATGGCTCGACGTATTCCATTTCCCGATCAATGAGCTCGAGTCATGGGACGTCGAATCCAATGTGACCCTGTCCGGCTCAGTGACCGGATATCTGAACGTCAACGGGCTGCCCTTGAGCGTAGAACAGATGCTGTTCTCCAATCCATACCTTGAGGAACTGGGAATCACGTCCTTCCCGATCGACTTCAGCGAGATTTCCTGGACCGGCCCCCCCACAGTCATGAACGGCGTGCTACAGCCAATGACCGGTCACATCGGCATGTCGATGGAATGTACCGGTGCGACGACATGGATCCTTCCGTTGTACGGGGACCTGGTCGTATTCACCATAGAGGTCAACGGCGGCCAGAACTATCTCTTCTACTCGGACGACATCAAGTTCCTGGCCCAGGTGGATGCGAACCTTTCGGAAGTGGGCGGCGTGCCACCCGAGTTCCAGGGGCTCAGCATGGGCATGCAGCCAGTTGAACCAGTCACCGCAGAGCAGAACATTGCATCGATATCGGAGTATGAGTCGACGCTACTGAGTGGCTCAAGCTCCGGTGCTCCGCTCGACCCGATTGTGGCAATCCTGTTTGGCGTCGTCCTCGTTGCCGCAGGGCTGGTCGTTGTCGTCGCAGTTGTCATGAGGCGCAAGAGAATCTAGAGGGCCTGGCCCTCTTTCTTCCCCATTTTTCATTCTCCACGCGAAGCGCTGGTCCCTGATGAAGAGCCAGACTTCCAACGATCTCAATGAACGGCCTTGGTTCACCGAGAGCTACAAGTCTCAGTCAACCATCACAGATTCAGCTAAACAAGTAGCTGTGGTAAATGAATCAGGTTAATAAATGGCGTTCACAGCTTCTCTATCTTGCCTTTTCGTCCTTTTGAGACATCGGTCCCGAAATCCGTCTTCTTCACGTAGCAATCGACACACCTTAGCTTGGAACCAGGTTGGATTTCAAGCGTCTCAATCATGTCCACATCGTTGTCCCAAAGGGCCAATCGGCAGGTCCCTGTGTCGTCCTTGACGTTTACGTTCCTGACCCTTCCCTGGCCACCAGTACGCTTCTCGAACTGCCGTGTGTCGTTGATCTTCACGACCTCGAGCTCGATAGTGACCTCTTCCCTGTCTTTCAGATCAGCGATCTTCTTCAAGTTAGCCTTCGGCTCCATTGTCCCACTATCCTCTTCTCTGACGATTCTGAGCAGTGTCTCATCCCGAATCAGACCACCGAACTCATCTCTCAATTCGGAAAGCCTGGATTCGGGCGCTTCGTCCTCTCGCATCGGATGAGGAGGCATGGGATTTCTGGTGATAAATCTATACTGGGGATGCTGCGAATAAAATAACGTCTGTAACGCTGCTTGATTTACTAATATATCATTTCCATTTGATGAACAATTATGTGCATCCCGCTCACCAGTTATAAATACGCTGGAAACGTGTCTGACATTTGTCGGCTGGGATGGGAAGCACCGGCCAGTGCATCTGATGGAAGGCGATAGGATGCGCGCCGCGCTCTACGCAAGAGTCTCAACGGAGGATCAGGCAAAGGAGGGGTTCAGCATACCTGCTCAGCTCAAGCGCCTGAATGCGTACTGCAAGGCGAGGGGCTGGCAGGCAACGAGTGAATACATCGACGACGGCTACAGCGGCCGGAGCACGAAGAGGCCAGCGTACGAACGCATGATACGGGAGAAGGACTCCTGGGATGTTCTGGTCGTCCTCAAGATGGACAGGATCCACCGCAATAGCCGCAACTTCGCCCTGATGATGGATGACCTGGACACCTGGAAGAAGGAGTTCAACTCCATGCAGGAGGCGTTCGACACCACGACCGCCATCGGCCGGTTCGTGATGGACACAATCCAACGCATCGCCCAGCTAGAGAGCGAGCAGATAGGGGAACGGGTCAAGATGGGGATGACCCAGAAGGCGAAGAAGGGAGCTGGCTACTTGGGTTTCGGCCAGCCATATGGTTATCACTATTCGGGAAAGAAGCTCACGGTGGTGGAGCCGGAGGCCGATGCCGTGAGGTGTATGTTCAAGCTCTATGCCGACGGGCTCAGCCTCCAGGATGTCGCAGACCGGCTCAATTCCGATGGCGTCTCTACCAAGAGGGGGGCAAGTTGGTCGAAAGGATCCGTCTTCGCCGTCCTGACCAATCCACTGTACACTGGCCATGTCTCCTGGGATGGGATCTTGAGGCCGGCGGGCCATCAGCCTATCGTCGCGACGGGGGATTTCGATGCCGTCCAGGCCATGATGAGCTTGAAGACGAGGGGAAAGGCGGCCGTTCACGTTTCGTTCATCCGTCAAGAGGAGGAGGTCCATGCCTAGGGTCGCGATCTACACTCGTGTCTCGACCGAGGATCAGGCGCGCGAGGGGTTCTCGCTCGAGGCGCAGAGGGAAAGGCTTCTGGCCTACTGCGAGGCGCAGGGTTGGGACCTGGCAGAGATGTACGAGGACGATGGCCACTCGGGGAGGAACACCCGACGCCCCGCCTATCGCAGGATGCTTGATGAGCGGGAACGTTGGGACGTCATCCTGGTCATGAAGATGGACAGGATCCACCGCAACTCGAAGAACTTCATGATCATGATGGAGGACCTCGAGAAGTGGGGCAAGAAGTTCACCAGCATGAACGAATCGCTCGACACCTCGACCGCCGTCGGCAGGTTCGTCGTCGATATCATTCAGCGCATCGCCCAGCTTGAGAGCGAGCAGATCGGTGAGAGGACCTACATGGGCATGCGCCAGAAGGCGGAGTCCGGGGCCGGGCTCACCGGGTTCAACATCCCGTACGGATACCACTTCGAGAAGGGAAAGCTGGTCCAGTCGCCAGAGGAATCATGCATCGTGAGCACGGTCTTCCAGTCGTACCTCGAAGGGAAGACGATGGACTGGATCGCCTGGGACCTGAACCGTTCAGAAGTTCGCACCAAGATGGGGGGTCAGTGGTCGGTCTGGTCGATCAGCCGGATGCTGCACAACCCTCTCTACGCCGGAGCAGTGAGATGGGACGGTCTCCTCAGGCCATCCGACCATGAGCCAGTGATCTCGGTGGATACTTTCAACCGGGTCCAGGTGCGGATCTCATCCAAAGTGAAGAACCCGAGATCAAAGGCGTTCGTCCGCCTGCCCGAGCATCTGGACGCCGTCCTTCCGATCGAAGGGCTCGTCTGCCTTGTGAGTTGATGAGCGATATCTCCAATCCAGCAGAACTGTGTCTCTTCCTGTGACGGATGACGAAAAACCAATGCTAGTCCGGCTCGTCCAGATTTCCCTTGGGGACTATAATTAACAGAATCAGCGTATTTAATCTTTGTGACGCCCCCGGGGTTAACGGACTGAACTGGGGAGGATAGTCGTAGAAATATGTTAGATGCTGAATATTGCCTGCCGAGGTTGGGCAAAGCTTATATCGTCCACTTGTTGCTGACAATGATGAGAAACCGCTCAAAGCGGTTGGGGACAGAACCGGAGGGAAGAGGGGGATACCGACCGGGTTTTACCGGCCTGTTCCGTCTGAAGTCCCATAATGAAAGGAGGAGAGAAGAAAATGGCAGAAGAACGCAACATCCACGTGAAGATGGCCATGGTGGAGCCTCTGGGCTGTCTATTGATCGCCTGGATCGCATTCCAGGTGGCAATGGCTGGCTTCGACAGCTTCGCTGTGACATCGGCAGCGGTCATGAGTGTCATGTCAATCGTCGGGATTGGCCTGATAATCTTGGCCTTCCTGGCCTTCTGGCAGGAGAACCTATTGTGCACGATCGTATTCGGACCCCTGGGAGTATTCTTTGCAACATTCCCCAGCTGGGCACTTACCCCGGGCGCCTGGGCAGCCACAATGATGATAGGCATCATCCTGCTCCTGGCCATGATCGTGTCGCTACTTCAGCCGGTCAGGCTATTGCCGGTCCTGCTGTTCTTCGCGTTCCTGCTGTTCATCGTGCTGGGCATGTGGCTCAACACCAACCCGCTCGATCACTCGATACAGCAGGTCTGGGGCGTCATGGCCACGATCGTGTTCCTGCTCGCGCTCTATCTGGGCACGGCAGTCTCGCTGCTTGTCATGAAGGGTAAGGAAGTCCTGCCCCTCCTGATCAAGAAGTGAGCGTAGCACGTGGATAGCAGATCCAAACCCTTTCCTTATCCTTGTTTTTGGCCTCTGGCATGGACAGAGTGCTCGAGTTCTGCGAACCCTTTTCTAGGATGCCCATCCAAGTAAATCCGTGGACGAGTACGAGAATAGATGGGCGCTGCCAGACTGGCACTCGACGCTCCTCTGGTGCAAGGCGCGCAATTCCCAAGCGATACGGACCATCATCGACATCCTCGGCGAGGACGCGGACGAGAAGGAGGCTGTGATAGCCGAGAGCTCGTACCATGAGGTCCTTCGGTCGATCACCGACGAGAAGCTCTGCGCGGGCATCAGTGTGAAGGTCACCCAGCTCGGCTATCCGCATGACAAGGATGGTTGCATGGAGCGGAGCCTCTCGATTGCCAAGGATGCCGCTGCGCGTCGGATATCCTTCGAGATCGACATGGAGGGGAGAGGGATGGTCGATTTCGCGCTGGAGGCCGTCGCGGCTTGCGCCAGCGAGAACTACCCGGTGACAGTTGCGCTTCAGGCGTACCTCGATCGGACCGTGGAGGATCTCGCGAGAGTGGTCGAACACGGGGCAGAGGTACGAGCGGTCAAGGGAGCATACTCCGGTGATGTTGCCGATTTCCAGGAGATCCAAATGCGCTTCAAGGCCCTGGTCGAACGATTGCTCGAGACCGGAAGCGCGTTCTGCATCGGCACGCACGACCCGGAGCTCATCGAATGGGCGACCGAGGCGGCGTCCGAGACTAGCGACAGGATCGAGTTCAGTCTGCTCAAGGGGCTGTCCGATCAGACGAAGCTCGAGTTCGTCAAGCACGGATGGAAGGTTTCGGAGTATGTCCCATTCGGAAAGGACAAGGCGGCCTACGAGGACAGGCGGCGGATGTACCTCCGTCACCTCGAGGAGATGGGCCGACAGCCCGCCCCCTAGCGCGAATCTCCGGGATATTGCAGAAGACCGCAGTCTAGGGTCGAAACGAGGGCTCTACCGGCCTCGGAGCCTTGTTCCAAGTTGATATTCGGGAGACCGTCGTTGACGTAAATGCGCTTTATCGGCCAACAAACCATTGATTGCACTAGTACATAGCGTGCTATGTTGATTGTTGATTGCAATATTGAACATACTAGATATAGTACTATGTGTATTATGGTTCTCAGGGTCGGGCAGGGACGGAAGGCAGCTCCCGACCCGATTCCCCGGTGATTGCATGCCGAACGAGAAGACGACGATTCAAGTGACCCCTCAGACAAGAGACAGGCTATTCAAGCTGAAGTTCAGGAGGACGTACGACCAGTTCCTGAACGAGCTCTGCGATCTGTACGAGGAACAGTCAAACGAGAAGTAGGCAACCGGTCTTGGACGCTTGTGTGCATTCTACAGTGCTGCGTTATAATTATATGTCATATCTATATTGACGTAAATAGATAAGACATAAGGTGGAATGTGCTCTTCCGGGCACTGTGCGCTCGCATCCATGGTCTGAATATGACATACGGATAGCCATTCATCCGCAGCCGACGGGATCCCTGTGTGTCCTGGCTGGCGAGATCATAGGTTCAACGCCATCGCCGCGAGGTGGAGCACGAA
>JAJRAL010000169.1 GCA_028679935.1 Methanomassiliicoccales archaeon
CATCGACGATGCTAACCAACCGGGCTTGCACCGAGGCGCTGTTCAGGACGGCCTTGACGGCAGCAGCCGCTGTTGTCCCCCGGCTCTCCCTCTCGAGGCGCTCCGGGTCGGACGCGTGTTCGAGGAACCACTGGAGAGGGACGAGCGCCTGGCGCTGCTTGAGGTCAGGCCGCCCGGCGTCGTCCGCAGCAGGCACGAGCGGGTCGCGATGGCACCCGAACAGCCGGAAGCGGCCCTCGTCTTCGAACTGGCCTTTGAACTCTGGCAGCCGAGCCAAATTCAGGCACCAGACATCCGCGGGACCGGCCGAGTCGCCTGTGACCGCCTCGGGTTCCTGCTCCTGTCCTGCTTCTTCCTGACGTCCGGCGCGGTCGGCAGTGTCGTAGCCAAATACGTCATGGAGGCTTCGAATCCGCTGCTGGCCATCAATGATGAGATACTCCGGACGCTCGCCTAGAGCCACGCCATGCTTGGCGAGATGTTTGGCTAGATCGTCCGGTCTCCAGAGGAGGATCGAGCCGCAGGGCGTCCCGAAGTACAGCGATTCCAGCAGCAGAGCCACCGAACCTGAGTCCCACACCAGACCGCGCTGGAAGTGCGGTATCGCCATCCAGTCATACGACTGGAGCAGGTCCCTCACCGCACATCGGCCTTCGCGAATCACCTCGGTCAACGGCGACCTCCTGAAGTGCAGCACACGGCACAATCGGCCGGCTCGACGACGCTCCGTTTGTAACGATTGTAGACCGATTGATTCACTGATTCACTGGCCTATATGGAGACGTGGCGTTCTGTCGGACCAAGAGAAGCCAACCTGGCAACCTGGCGAAGCTTCCGGCGCCCCCGCGCCCCCCGGCCCCGCCCCACCCGCGCCCGCCGCCATTGGGCAGATCCCCGTGCCACCGGAGCCCAGCCGGACGCCCGGCGCGCCTACAGTGACAGGACGGTTAAACAAGGCCGGATACGGGGGTAGGGTAGCGAGCCGAGCCGCTTTGGGCGGGCCGCGCTACGTCTACACGCTCGACCTCACCCGCTCGGTCGGCTACTGGAAGGAGATCTCGGAGGGCGCTGCTGGTCCGCCTGCTGAAGAGGTCGGGCCGGCGCCGTAGTAGCTCAGGAGCGGCGGATTACGCCCGAAGCTTGACCTCGCCGGCGACGTAGCGGACCCCACCGACCCCCTTACCAGGCTGCGTCCCTGATCTGATCTCCGTGAGGGTGGTCGGTCCGACTTGATTCCAGATCCTGGGATCGAACTCGTCCGTGAACCAAGACCCGAGCTCGGCCTCGATGACGCCCACCGCGAGCGAGTTTCGCTTCTTGTCAGGGCTCACCCCGCCGGCGAGCGCTTGGATCCGCTTCGCGGCGTTCACGGCGTTCCCGTAGACGGTCCACTCGCCGTACCCCTCGGCACCGACGTAGCCCAACACCATCGCCCCGTAGGCGAAGCCTGCGGAGAACGAGCGTTCCGGGGCGCGCTCGTCGAGCAGGTGCAACATATCGGCCACGAGGACGCTCAGCGAAACAGGCCAGGGTTGCCGTACACCCAGCCCGACATTCGCGAGGTCGACGTCCCCTCCGATGGAAGGCATGACGAACATCACCTCGTCGCCGATCGTCTTGTCGATGAAGCAGTGATTCCGGCGGGCCGCCTCCACGATCGCTCCAACGAAGGGAGTCGCGACGTCCCTGACCTCCTCAGGCGAGCGGCCATGCGCAAGATCACTGAAGCCACGCATATCGACGAACCCGACCAACCCCTCAAACCGCTGACGTGCGAACGTCGAGATGATCCGCGGGCCCTCGCGATTAAGTTCGACCGCTTCCCGGAGGGGCGTGAGGACCTGGGCCAGCCTTGCTTGCCCTGAGATGTGGAGAAGCCACCGAGAGAGCGCTTCCGAGGTCGATATCATTCTGTTGCTCCGGGCATTTCAGTTGGACACTCCTGATCCATTGTCAGGATTATTTGACATTCCCGATTCTACCCGAGCGTGCCAGACTCCGCAGGTGATGGACGATCACGAGTGGGTGTTCCACGATCTCGGACGGTTCGCTGAAGAACACCATCTCTGCGGAAGCCTCTCGGGGTACGCGGACGAGCCCACGTCTGATGGCTATGTCGTGTGGATCGCCTACTCGTGCGGAGTGCTCTTCGAACGCTGTGTCACCCCCGAGGCCGCGGAGTATGATCTCCTCCGGACGCGGCTCCTGACCTCCCAGAACTAAGGCCGGGGCCGCGCGGGAGAGCCAAATCATCCTCCATCGCAGTCTGCTCGTTACATGTAGTACTTGTACTTCGGCTGCGGCGTCTGGCTCTCCGGCACCTCGCGCAATATGTCTCCTACCAGCCTCGAGAACCGAAGGGTGATCGGCATGAGCCCGGACATGTTCGCTGAGTTCAGATTCATCTTCGTGAGCACAAGAATCTCGCGTAGCAGTTGGGTTGGTGCCGTGTCGCCGACGTGGTCCGTGATCTGGAGCGGCGATGGGACATGGCCATGCGGGTACCCGCCGAGGCTTGTGAGATAGCCGCTCGTGTAGAGGTACCAGGCATCCCCGATTCGGAATGCCGCCCCGCGGAGCGGCGGATAACGCCCCGCTCTCACGAGGCGGATCGAGTTTTCCGGGCAGAGGGAGAGAAGATCGTATTGGCTTACCCTCTTCAGAGCTTGTTCAAAGCCTGAGCGCTCCGCGGGCTCGAACCGCGACGTCTTTTGAACGATCACACGCTGGGGCAGCTGCTTGCGCTCCAGCTTGTAGCGCTCAAGCACCATATCGATCAACGTCTCCGCCATCGCTTCCGAAAGGTGGGGCGACTTTCCCCGCGAGTCGTCCCAATTGAACTTGTGGCCCCGGAGGACCAAACCCTCGCCGTCTTCGTCAAACGCCTGGACAACACTCGTGCGAAGTGTCGACGTTTCTCCAAGTGGACGGAAAAAACTGATGCCGATGAAGCAGCTTCCAGGGGCGAGACCTACCGGACTCCAGGGCAAACCGTCAACCTTGAAGTAAAGCGCGGTGAAAAGGTTCCAGGCGATTCGCGATGGATGGTCGAGCTTCCGGCGAGTGGACGGCGCGAGCCCCGTCGTTGTTTCGAGGAGCAGCTGAGTCGGCGGATGGAACTGCATCGCGAGCGCCTTGAAGGCCCTTCGAAGATCGCGATGGACGAGCCCCGCCCCTGGTTCCTTGTAGTTCGCGACACGGCACTTTCGGTAGAGATCCTCCGGAAGGACAACGGAGACGTAATCGAGAGGATGATCCCGTTGAGTAAGAAGGCGCATCTTCGAATGAAGGAGCGAGAGGATAGCCTCGAAGCGCTCGCGGCTCCTTCTAATCCCGAGAAGTTCGTTGCTCTCCTGCCTCGTGATGAGTTCAACGATCCGGTCATCCAGCCGAAGCTCAGAGCGGTAGCCGCGATCCTCTTTACAGCCCGGAAAAGGCGCGTCCTCGCCGACGCCAGCGATGCCGATGGCACAGGTTTCATAAAACGTCCGCGCATGTTCAACGGCTTCGCTGGTTCCGATGAAGCCAACGTGGACCTCCTGCTTGTGCCGTGGCTCGCCGAACGAACGCGGCCCATAGAGCGGTATGCCGACCTTTGGATCGAAATGTTTCGCGGCACCAGCAAAGAGGAGATCCGGCTCGTCAAGCCACTCGGTTGCAGTATAGGGAGACGCGAGCTTGAGGGCGGCCAGTTTAGTCGCCATCGATCTCGGGGTCATCTTCGGGCGCCTCGTTGTCTTCATCGATCCACTCGATCACTTCACCTTCGACCGTCTCCGCGAGGTCGGATAGAGTGAAGAGATCGTCCTCAGTGGGCCCGCCCACCGTCTTCTCGTCGCCGGGAATGCCAGGCCACTTCATGCCGACCCGGATGAAGGCGGCCTCGATCACCCCGGACTGGTTGCCGAAATTCAGGGTAATCCGCGGGGCGCCCTTCGAGAGGTAGTCGCGCCAGAAGTTCACTTCTCCCAAGTAAAGATCGTTGTACATCCGGGCCTTCAGGCGCGTGACTCGCCGGCCAATCATCTCCGAGGGGAGCGGCGTCTCGCCGTCGGTCGTGAGGTGGCGCTCGGGCCTGATGCTCAAACACCACTGCATGTCGGCCATCTGGTGGAACTTCAATCCGGCGGCCAAGTGCCACCAGTAGTTTCGCGTCTCGCCTGTCGACTTCTTTACGGGTTGCCACACCACTCTCCGGCTGCTCCACCGGCCTGCAAGCGAGCGGTAGCGCACGGTACGCGGGCTAGCGAGCGTCTTCGGCGGAAAGTAGAAGCGGTAGTGCACGGGATCGTATCTCACGGCCACGCGGGCCGTGTACTTGTAGAGGGAGCGGTTGAGGAGCGTGATGTAGCGGCGCTTTCCTTCGGCATCGCGCCAGAGGTCCCGTGAGCGCAGCATCCCGACGGTTTCACTGTCGGTGACGGAGGAGAAGGGATGCTTCGCCAGACGGAGATCCTGGAAGGCGAAGATCTTGTTTTCGCGCAGAAGGAACGGGGCAAGCTCGTTATACGAGTCTGGATACGTGATGAGCTTCTTCAGCTGGTCTTCGGTCGCGTCCTCGACGGTGCACAAGGCGGAAAAGACGGCATCGGGGAGGTGCGTGACGGGAAGCACCGTGCTATAGATCGTCTCGGTCCTGGGAGAGGCAGAGAGTCGGGGGGCCGGGACACTCACCGCCTTCCGCACGCGTGATTCATGGTCGAGCTTCATCTGCCTGAGAACCGCCACGCTGTACGTCTCGGGTCGGGAGTCGACGACCTTGTGGTGCTCGGGGCAGACGAGAATGAGATTGGTGTGCTTGTTGCGGTCAGTTTCGGAGAGCGGTTCGCGACCGCGCGGTCCTTGCCGGCTCTCAGCGACGATGTGCGCGATCTCTCCGACGACGAGGGCGCCCTCGACGGATGATCCAGGCTCCACGAGCGAACGTCCGCACTGAGGGAATGCGCAGACGCCACCCGACTGCGCGAAGAGAATCTTCGTCTCGCTCTGCAGAATGTTCTGTCTCACCGGCGCTCCGAGCGGGCTTCGTCCCGCATCGAACCATGGCTGAAGTCAGCCCCACCGAGGGGACATCGAAGTAAGCGAGGATAGCAGATGTTGTGGGCAACTACAAGAGGGCACGCTATCCGTAGGGGCCGACCCCCATGGCAGCCCGCGGGGATACCTACTTGCTGACCCGTGTGGCATCATCCCCTGCCGCCTCATGGCTGCCGCTCCCTGGCCTTCAGCGCCCACTCGGCGCGCTCGTCGTCGAGGCCGAAAATATCGTCTCGCCGGGCCGCTGGCCTCCATCGAAATCCTCGGTGATGGGCCTCAGCGAGCCAGGCTCGACGTTCGCGTGTGTCTGTCGAATGCTCTATCAAATGCTCTAAGGCCATTTATGCCAGTCTGATCGTCGTCCTGATCCCAGGCGCTGTCGCGTGCGACTGGCTCGTCCCGCACTCGAGCCCGGCTTGCACCGAAGAATCCTTCCGTGTCGCACTTCCGCTCGGTCACTCGTGGCCTCTGCTCTCGCAAGATGTGAGGGAGCGCTGGATCGAGTTCGAAGGACAGACCACCGCACGCAAGAAACTCATCGAGGCGATCAAGAGCGATTCAGGACATCTGAAGGAACCGCCTTCGCCAAAGCCTTGCTCGGCGCGTAACTGGCTCTACCCCAATTCCATCTCCCGGTCGAGCGGAAAGATCGGGCGGCGAACGTGTCGGTACGGCAGCTTGGTGAGATCCGGCGTGCAGAGCGCGCCGCTGTCGCAGAC
>JAJRAL010000225.1 GCA_028679935.1 Methanomassiliicoccales archaeon
GCATCCTCCTTGAGCTTGATCTTGCCGCGATACTTGGCGTACGTGGCGTAGTCGATCATGACCTTGCGCTCGATCATCTGCTTCACCGTCGGCGCCTTCGTCCTATCGTACCTCTCTATGCTCTCCGTGACAGTGATATCGAACGCGTCGCTCCCCGCCCCGGAGCCGTACGCGACGGCGAATATCCGCTCGCCTGGCTTCGCCACGTCGAGCACCGCCGCCAGGCCCAAGGGCACGGAGCCGCTGTACGTGTTGCCGATCTGCGGGCTCAACAATCCGACCTCGATCTGCTTGTCGGTGAAGCCAAGCGTCTTCGCTACCCGCTGCGGGAACTTCCCGTTCGGCTGGTGGAATATCGCATAAGTGTAATCGGCCGGCTTCGAACCCACCGCCTCGAGCAGGTTCTTCCCGCCCATCTGGACGTGCTTGAAGTACGCCGGCTCGCCGGTGAACCTGCCGCCGTGCGAAGGATACGGTTGCCCTTCCCTCCTCCAGAAGTCGGGCGTGTCGGTCGTGTACGACACGGTTCGATTGATGATCGCTATCGGGTCCTCGCTACCGATGAGGAACGCCGCCGCACCGGCCGAGGCGGAGTACTCGAGAGGGTCGCCCGGTGCGCCCTGCGAGGTGTCCGCGCCGATCGCCACGCCGTACTTCACCATGCCCGCGCCGACCATGCCCATGCAGGTCTGCACCGCCGCGGTCCCGGCCTTGCAGGCGAACTCGTAGTCCGCCACGGTGAGGTTCGGGGACGCCCCTATGGCCTCCGCCACTATCGTTCCCGAAGGCTTGACCGCGTAGGGGTGGCTCTCCGATCCGACGTAGAGGGCGCCGATCTGCTGCGGGTCGACCGAAGAGCGCCGCATCATCGCCCGCGCCGCCTCCACCGACATCGTGATCACGTCCTCGTCCGGCCCAGGGACGCTCTTGCTCATGATCAGGAGCCCCTTGGATATCGACTCACCGTCCGTTCCCCAGACCCGGCCGATCTCGGCCGGCGTTATCCTGTACCTCGGCACGTACGCGCCGTAACTGACAATCCCCGTCTGCATGGGTACCACCTCACTCGATCTTCTCGAGCTTCTCTACCAACGAGGGCAGAGAGAGCTCGGTCTTGACCAGAGGTATGTTCTCGAGCGTCGCCAGCCTGATCGCCAGGTCGTCGACGTGCTCCGGACGGTGGTAGACGACCATCGCCGGCTTGAGCGGATGCGCTCGAATCGCGATCATAGGGGACCGGCCGAACTTCACGCCGGAGAATATCAGCGCCCTCTCGCTGCTCCATCCGTAGATCTTCAGGTAGTCCATCGAGCCGAAGGAGGTGATCGCCTTCACCGAGTCGATGATCGTGTATCCGTGTATGTCCCGCTCCAGCGGGACGTGCTTCGTCAGCGTCGTCCCGGATATCGCCTGGAGGAACGCGGTCGCGGGCATGGAGTGCTTGAATTCCTTGATCGAGATGATGCTCTCGTTCTTCTCCCCCAGGTCATACTTCCTCAGGACCCGGCCGCCCTTCGCCTCGTCGATGTCGATTAGCCCGTCGACGATCTTCCTCACGATGACGATGCCCGGGCTCTTCCTTCGTCCCGACTCGTAGTCGCTGATCACCGAGGGCGAAACGCGGAGGTGGCGCGCCAGCTCCTGCTGCGAGATGCCGAACTCCTCTCGCCACTTGCGGATCGTCCTGCCTGGCTCGGCGGAGAGGGTGATCTCGCCGGCTATCTTCTCCCTCAGCTGCTCTCGCATGCGCCTATCATCCGGAAATCCCTATTTGAAACTGTCGTAGATGGGCTTCGACAGATAGCGCAAGAGGGAGCGTGTGGCCTGAGGCGGAATCGGGAGGATTTCGTCGCCGATACGCTACTTCGAACCCCAGACCCCGAGCACGTTTCCCTCGGTGTCCTCGAAGTAGGCGTAGAACATGCCCTCGCCCATCGCCGTCTTCTTCTGCAGCACCTTGCCGCCGAGGTCCTCGATCTTCTCCAGCGCCTTGTCGACATCGTCCACCTGGATGTGGATCACGGGATGCTTCAGCTGCCCTCCCTTCTTGCCCAGTCCGCCGCTGATCGCGCCGACCTCCTTCGACATGCCGTCCTTGTCCTGGTCGCTCGCGCCGAGCATCGAGTACTCCATCCCGGGGATGGGGCTGATCTTCCAGCCGAACGCGTCGGCGTAGAACTTCTGCGCCCGTTCCATCTTCGTCGCTGGTATCTCGAAGTAGTTGACCTTGCCTTTCTTCGCCATGATGATCCTCGAGGGCGCTCCGGAGCAGGGCGTACATTAATCCTCGCTCCGTCGAAGGTCGGAAGTTGCGGCAGGCATCGCTCCGGTGGCGGAGGCATAGGAGGGTCTAAACGACGGCACGTGGATACTTGGCGGAAGGGGGAAAGGGATGAGGGGCGTCACGGAGGACATCTCAAAGCGGAACATGGAGGGCGTCTTCCAAGACCGCCGGGACGCGGCGCTTCAGCTGGCGGACCTTCTCTCTGAATACTCCGGCTCGAATTCGGTCGTCCTTGCCCTACCACCTGAAGGGGTCGAGATTGGCGTGGAGATGGCGCGCCTGCTACTCCTGCCTATCGACGCGCTCGTGGTGAGGGAGATCGTCTCGCCAGATGATCCTAGCATGGTCTTCGGCGCGATGGCCCCCGACGACGTCATGGCCACGGACGAGACGATGGCCGACATGACGAACCTGCCGGAGGATGTCTACCGGAGGGCGCTCGACACGGCGAAACAGGCGGTCGCCTGGCGCGTCGACCAGTACCGCGGTCCCGGGACCGGGCCGGAGCTGAACGGAAGGACCGCGATCCTAGTGTCCGATGGGATGGCGAACCCGGTCAGGATGCTCGCGGCGGTGAAATACGCGAAGAGGAAAGGCGCCACCAGGGTGGTCGTTGCGGTGCCGACGGCGACGGCACGGGCGCTGGAGGCGCTCAGGGAGAGGGCGGACGACGTCAGGTGCATCAACGTGCACCACAAGGGCGAGTTCTCGGTCGAGCGAGCATATAGGACGAAGGGCGGGGCGACGGAGAGCGACGCGATCGTCGCGTTCCGGATAGCGATGAGCAGGTAGGAGCATAAGAAAAGGAGGCAGCGGGCGGCGCCTCTTGAAAGACTCGATTGCTGGACGCGCACCTCTATACCAATTAGTTACTTATACTGAGATTTCTTTGCCCAACTGCCCATGGGTCTGTGGGCTAGCTTGGTCAAACTAGGTGGTTCGGGACCACTTGTCTCCGGTTCAAATCCGGACAGACCCACCAATAACAATCCCTCGGTAACGGTTCACGCTCACTCTACTAGGAGCAACCCCGTCAACACTGCCTTGCCCTTGGCAGGGAACTCGATTTCAAGCCCAGCGTTCTTCGCCGTCGCCACAACGTCTATGCCAACGGCCTCCATCGAAGGCCGCGCTTCGAACGGATGGCGGCATCTCTCCTTAGGTCCGGGGCCGACACACTCGTCACATAGACCGCAGCGTCCGCCGGACAAAGCAGCGGCGAAGCGATGTCCCTGGTACAGCGCCTCCTTCTCCAACCGGGTCAGGGAATCGGACATGCGGCGCATGTTCCGAATCATCACGTCCTTGTATCCGCTCTCCCCGTGGAGTTGCGCCAGGTCCTTCCCCCCATATATCCGCTTCACATCCTCTTCTCCCCAATCCATCTCGAACTGAACGACGAGAACGTGCCCGTACCTGGCGAGCGCCTCGGAGAACTCCTCCACGGAGATGATGTTCGGGGGACACATGCGGTTTCGGCCGTAATTCTCGCAGATCGGGACGGAGCACTTGAGCCGAACGCGGGGGTCCACGATCACCTTCGAAGCGCTCATCGCCTCCGCTCGGTGCGCCCCCATCTCCAGCGCCCTGGCGCGAAGTGCCTCCATGTCGATTTCGATAGCCATCGTCATTCCCACCGATGGAATGGCGAGCCGATAGAAGTAATGATGTGGTTGCTTCGGAACATGCCCGTCGACGGCGAGATGCCGAAGAGTGGGGACATGGACGAGGAGTACCTAGTCGACTGCGTCCTCGGTCTGTAAGGGCGCTCCTGATGAATCCGTCAGGAA
>JAJRAL010000105.1 GCA_028679935.1 Methanomassiliicoccales archaeon
GGAGGAGTTGGATGCGCGATCCTGAGGAGACGCTCGAGGAGCTGACGAAGATCCTCGACGACCTCTCCTCCAGACCCGAAGACGTCGTCATTCTCGTCGAAGGCCAGAAGGACCGCGCCGCGCTCTCCGTTCTCGGAGTCGGCGGTGAGATCTGGCGGGTGCAGGGGCCGAACCCACTGCTCGCCACGGCCGAGCGCCTCGCCCGCGAGGGGAGGAGGGCAATTATCCTCACCGACTGGGACAGGAAGGGAGGACAAATCGCCCACTCCCTGCGCCTGGGACTGAGCGCTTGTGGAGTGCAGTACGACGACTCGACGCGTACTCGCCTGGTAAGGCTGGTCAAGACGGAGATCAAGGACATGGAGAGCCTGCCAGCCTTCTACACGCGCCTCGTCTCCCTGGAGCAAAGGGCCAAGCTGGAACGGCAGACGGCCCGGACGAATGCCAGCCTGGCGCGTCTCAGGTCGGCCGAGAAGAAGGCAAACGCCAAGCCGCCTCAATGAACTCCGGACCAGCCCAAAGTTAATCTTGGACCGGATGAGATGCTCACGCGGTGACAAGGTGAACGATTCCGAAGCAGAGGCGCTCGTCGACCGTCGGCGGATCGAGGACGTGGTCACGAGGCTGTTCGTATTCACAGACCGTCTCGATTGGGAGAATGTCCTGGACAAATGCTTCGACGCGGACGTCCTCTTCGACATGAGCTCGCTGAGCGGGGAGGGAGCGAGGAGAATGCCCGCCAAAGAGATCACTGGCGGTTGGGAGAAGGGGCTCCGTCCACTCAAGGCGGTGCACCACCAGATGGGCAATCTCCTCGTGACCATTTCAGGCGTTCATGCGACCGCCACCTGCTACGCCACCGCCACGCACTACCTTCCCACCGCCAAGGGGGAGAGCACAAAGACATTCTACGGGAGCTACGAGCTAGGCCTGGCAAGGACGGTCCGCGGATGGCGCATCGATTCATTACGATACATCTCGAAGTTCGTAATTGGCAACCTAGAGCTGGGGCGATGATGGCCCCTCGACACGTGATAGCCAGATACACGGAAACCCGGCAAGCATATTAATCAAAATGGGTGTTGGGAGAGAGCGGTAAGATGAGGCACTCCGATGAGATGTTGGCCAAGCTCGGCCTTGATAGCGTCGATCGGCTGTTCGATGACATCCCTGAAGGCGTACGGATCAATGGCCTCAGCTTGCCCGACGGCCTCAGCGAGATAGAGGTCCTGCGCAAGATCAGGACCATGCTCTCTGTCAACATGACGGCGGAAGAGTATCCGTCCTTCCTAGGCGCCGGCGTCTACAACCACTTCGTCCCATCGTCGGTGCGGACAATCGTCTCCCGCTCCGAGTTCCTCACATCCTACACTCCCTACCAGGCGGAGGTCAGCCAGGGCATGCTCCAGGCCCTCTTCGAATACCAGAGCTACATCGCCGAGATGACGGGCCTCGACGCTGTCAACTCGTCGAACTACGACGCCTCTACGGCGCTCGGCGAAGCGGCGACTATGTGCCTCCGGCTCAAGGAGAAGAAGCGGTTCCTCATCCCCGAGGCACTCTCCTGGGAGAAGAAGAGCGTGCTGAAGAACTACGCCTGGGGACCGGGGATGGAGATCGCGGAGTACGGCTACGATCCTTGCACCGGCCAGCTGGACCTCGATGACCTGGCTTCGAAGGTCGACGCGAACACCTGCGGAATCTACGTCGAAGTGCCGAACTTCTTCGGTGTCATCGACCCACTGGCCACCAGGCTCAAGGGCAAGTTCCCCGAGGTGGCGCTCGTGGTCGGGGTCGATCCGATCTCGCTCGGAGCGCTCAAGGCGCCGGGAGACTACGGAGCCGATATCGCAATCGGCGAAGGGCAGTCGCTCGGAACCTCGATGAACTTCGGCGGACCGTTGCTGGGGATATTCGCCTGCCGCCAGGAGCACGTCCGCAAGATGCCTGGAAGGGTGATCGGATTGACGAAGGACGTCGACGGCGAGAGGGCTTTCTGCATGACCCTCCAGACCCGCGAACAGCACATCCGCCGCTCCAAGGCGACTTCAAATATCTGCACCAACGAGGCCTTGATGGCCGTCGCTGCCTCCGCCTACCTGAGCGTGCTCGGGAAGGAAGGATTGCAGACGCTAGCGAAGGTCAATATCTCCCGCGCGCGCAGACTGGCGGACTTGATCGGCGAGATAGACGGCTTCGATTCGCCGTTCTTCGACGCGCGCCATTTCAACGAGTTCGTGATCAGGACCAAGACCAGGCCGGAGAAGCTGAACAAGCTCCTGCTCAGGAAGGGGATTATCGGCGGCCTGCCCCTGCATCGCCACATCCCCAGGCTGAACGGTCACATGCTGCTCTGCACGACCGAGATGCATTCCGACGCTGACCAGGACCGCCTCGTCGCCGAGCTCAAGGGGGTGGCCTGACGTACCGCCAGGCGCGCTATGACCGCCGCCTCGTGATGGAGAAGGACGGGCGCTCCGACTTCCAGACACCATTCGACGAGGAGGCGAAGGCGCTGAAGGACTACGCTCCGGAGGAGCTGCTCCGGACCGACCTCGATCTTCCTTCACTCCCGGAGCGCGAGGTCGTCAAACACTACGTGAACCTGAGCCAGATGACCTATTCAGTGGACAACGGCATGTACCCTCTCGGTTCCTGCACAATGAAGTTCAACCCGAAGTACGCGGACGTCCTCGCCTCGCTGCCGACGGTCGAGGACATCCATCCATTCCAGGACGAGGAGTCGGTCCAGGGTGCACTGCGCCTGATGCGCGAGCTCGAGCTGGCGCTCTGCGAGATATCCGGGATGGACGCGATCACGCTGCAACCCGCCGCCGGAGCGCACGGCGAGCTGACCGGGATGCTTCTGACGAAAGCATATCACAAGAAGTCGGGGGAGGAGAGGACGGAGGTGGTCGTGCCTGATTCGGCCCACGGGACGAACCCGGCGAGCGCGGCGATGGCCGGCTTCCAGGTAATTGAGATCCCGTCTTCCAAGGAGGGCTTGGTCGACATCAAGGCGCTCAAGGCCGCGGTCTCCAGGAAGACGGCCGCGTTCATGATCACGAACCCGAACACCCTCGGCCTGTTCGAATCGGACATCCAGGCCATCGCGGAAATCGTGCACGACGCCGGGGCGCTGCTCTACTACGACGGCGCGAACCTGAACGCGGTGATGGGCCGGACGACGCCGGGCAAGATGGACTTCGACATCGTCCACTTCAACCTGCACAAGACCTTCGGCACGCCCCACGGAGGCGGCGGGCCAGGTGCTGGCCCGGTCGGAGTGAAGGCAAGGATCGAGCCGTTCCTCCCGCTGCCAAGGATCGTGGAGCGCGGCGGTTCATACCATCTCGACTATGATAGACAGGATTCAATCGGAAAGGTGCGCGCGTTCTACGGCAACTTCGCGGTTCTCGTCCGCGCCTACGCCTATATTCTGAGGAAAGGAGGAAATGGGCTGAGACAGGCCTCGGACAGAGCGGTGCTCAACGCCAACTACCTCAAGCACGAGCTCCAGGACGTATACCCGGTGCCCTACGGGGAGGTCTGCAAACACGAGTTCGTCGTCAGCGGCAAGAGGCTCAAGGACGAGAAGGGGGTGAGGACGCTGGACGTGGGCAAGAGGCTGCTGGACTACGGATACCATGCCCCGACGATCTACTTCCCCAGCCTGATCGAGGAGGCGCTGATGATCGAACCGACGGAGACGGAGACGAAGGAGACGCTCGACGGCTTCGCCTCGGTCCTGAGGAAGATCGCGACGGAGGAGGACGCGGAGACTATTAGGTCCGCGCCGCACAACGCCGCCGCCAAGCGCGTCGACGAGGTCTACGCGGCGAAGGAAGCGATCCTCAGCTACCGTGCGTTCAAGAGAAAGCTGGCCCAGGAATCGTCCAAGAAGACGTAGGCCGAGACTTTCGGCCTATGTCCGGACCTTCGCATTCCTCTTCTTGTAGTACATGAAGTACCAGACCAGGACCACGACCGTCACAACGACGACGATGATCGTCAGCGGCAGTGTGAACTCCCTGATGCTCTCCCAGTTGGCCCCGAGGACGAAACCCGCGTAGGTCAGCACGATGCACCATATCAGCGAACCTACGAAGGTCAGGATCGAGAAACGGGTCACGTTCATCTTCGCCAGACCCGCCGGCAGCGAGATGAACGTACGGACGACTGGGAGCAGGCGAGAGCCGAAAATCGCCAAATCGCCATGCTTCAAGAACCATTCCTCGGCCCCGTGGATGCTGTCCTCGCTCACGTGCAAGGCA
>JAJRAL010000019.1 GCA_028679935.1 Methanomassiliicoccales archaeon
AGCGGCCGGCCGACGTCGAGGCGTATTTCCGCGCGTGCCTCGGGCGGCGGGTGGGCGGGGAGGTGGTGGCTGCACGGAGGGGGATTCCGGCGCTTCGGCGGGGGGACGATCCCTACGGGTCGTAGGCGGCCGTAACGACAACATTCGGGACGAGCCAGTAGAAGACTATGCTGCAAGGATCGTGGGAGTAAAATGACGGAAGCGGTCTTGAATGCTATCAAGGAGAAACGGTTGCTCTCCTTCACGTATCAAGGACAGCGTCGGGTTGTCGAGCCGCACATCTATGGGAGGAATGCCGCTGGCAACGATATTCTGACGGCTTGGTTTGTCCAAGGTTACAGCGAGTCTTTGTCCGTACCCGGGTGGCGGAGTTACCTCGTGTCAGAGGCCCGTGATTTAGTGCAGCTGGATGAAATGTTCGAGCATCCGCGCCCTGGGTTCAACCCGTCCGACCCGCATTTCGTCCAGGTATATGCGAGCTTGGAAACAAGCTGAGGAGATGCGTTAACCGTGCGGATAGACCAGCGTACCGTTTCGTTCCACGAAGTCCACTGGAATCTTCGGATTGTTGATGTCCTTAGCTCCATCCGTGTGCCACTTTGCTTCCCATTTTGTGAAATAGGCCTCAAGGGCTGCTGGGGGCATCGCGTAGATGCGGTCAATCTCTATTCCCCGATAGACGGCGAAGATCCAATCCACTCCTCGATATTTGCCGATGATAGTCGGATTCAGGTGATGGTGTGTAGAAAAGCTCTTTGTAAGAAGTACATTCACGGTCTTCAGCTCATACTCCCTCCCCGAGGAATCCACGGCATCATTGCCTTCTCTCCCCCCGAGAACGGTCAATCCAGTCAACAACGCGACCTGGAGCAGTTTCCCGCCGTTATCCTGAAACACGTCCCGAATGCCGTGTTTAGACGCGAGCGCCTGAAGCTCCCGGATGCACGGAAAGAGCTTAGCCAACTTTTCAGCGTCGGGATGAGCCTTGATCACCGGCGCTCCGCAAGGAGGTCGCGAAGTTCTGAGCCAAGCGCGATCGCGAGTCGCTCCATGTTGTCGATCGAAATATTGCGCTCTGCACGCTCAACCGACCCAACGTATGTGCGATGTAGTCCTGCCAGATCGGCAAGGGCTTCCTGGGATAGCCGGCGTGCCAACCGAGTGGCCCGTAGATTCGCAGCGAAGACGCGCCTAGCTTTACCCTCGTGAGTCCCCATGCCGTTATGCTTGTGTCTTGACGACTATACGTCTACAGACTTAAAGTAGCTTCTACCGCTCACGACCTATGATGAGGGGGACCTTGCTGCTTTCACGCCCGGTCACATACAAGAGCAAGCTAGGCAGCGCCTTCTTCGGGGATTCGCTTGAGCTGCTATCCGAGATTCCGGACAGCAGCGTGAACCTCGTCATCACCAGCCCGCCCTTTGCTCTCCAGAGGCAGAAGGACTACGGTAATCCCGACCAAGACAAGTACGTCGATTGGCTTACCCAGTTTGGTCGTATTGTCTACTCCAAGCTCGCGGATGACGGGAGCTTCGTCCTCGATCTGGGGGGAGCATATCGGAAGGGTGTACCCGCACGGAGCCTGTACAACTTCCGTGTTCTCCTCCGGTTCTGTGATGAGCTCGGTTTCTTCCTTGCTGAGGACTTCTATTGGTTTAACCCGTCGAGGCTCCCTAGCCCGATCGAGTGGGTCAACAAACGGAAGCTCCGCGCAAAGGACGCCGTCGACACAGTATGGTGGTTGAGCAAGACCGAATGGCCTAAGGCCAACGTGAGCCGAGTATTGACCGAGTACAGCGGTCGGATGAAGCAGTTACTGGCAGATCCCGATGGCTTCTACTCGCCGAAGAAGCGTCCCTCGGGCCACGATATCGGTACCGGCTTCGCGACCGATAACGGAGGGGCAATCCCATCAAATCTCTTGAGCTTATCAAATTCGGAGTCCAATAGCGCGTACCTTGCTGCCTGCAAGGCCACGAACATCAAGGCGCACCCAGCTCGTTTTCCCCCGAAGTTGCCCGAGTTCTTCATTCGTTTCCTCACGGATCCGGGCGACTTAGTCGTCGATATATTTGCCGGTTCGAATACAACTGGCATGGTCGCCGAGGCCGAGGGGCGGCGATGGCTGGCGTTCGACGCCGATCTTGAGTACCTGGCAGCCTCGGCGTTCCGCTTCTTGCCGGCAGCGTCGGGGCCTGATCTCCTCACGCGCGTTTACAATCAGCTCCTCATGGGCGAACACCTCGATCTCACAGCCTTCACGCCACAGGCGGAGCTCTTCGCCGCTGAGTCAAATCTGGTGAAGACCTCTGAGTGAGGTTTCTCATTCAGCGACCTCTTCGGCCGGAGCCAAGTCGTGGGATGGCGAGCCCAAATGCACCAGTAGGCAGCCCAGCTACGCGCCGCGCCGCTCGGCGCCCAGCCACGCGCGAGGCCTGAGCTCGATGCTCCGCACCGCCCGGTCCCGGGCTTCGAGCCTGGGCCGGTGCGCGTCCAGCAGGTCGCTCCGAGAGATCATCCCCACCAGCCGGGTCGGATCATCCTCCCGCACGACCGCCAGCCGCCCGACGCGCTCCTCCACCATGTGATCCGCGGCCTCGCGCAGCGTTCCGGTCTCGAAGATGACGACCGGCGGCCGCTTGACGACCCGCGCCACCGGCGCCGCCGGGTCCG
>JAJRAL010000041.1 GCA_028679935.1 Methanomassiliicoccales archaeon
AGGGAGTCACCAGTTCGATGTTTGGCAAGAAAGTCTTGATGGTCGTCAATGTGACCAATATCGGCGGCAGACCTGCATACGACTTCACAGTGGAGCTGGGGATTAGGGACGCGACGAATCCTGGAACCTACAATACCACGCTCATGTGGCGGAACCTCAATGTTTCTGCTCTCCCAAGCCCGAACGTCGTATCGCTGACTTTCAACTGGACTGTGACGCTCACGGTCTGGGGTGATTACGAGCTCTGGGTATACGTCGATTCATGGGTCAGCGGCAACACCATTGGGAACGTGTCCGAGCCGATCGAATCGAATAACTGGGCAACCACTCCTTTCACGATAGTGGCACTGAACCCCGACATAAAGATACTCGTGGACAAGACCGAGTTCACTGCTGGGGATGAGGTTCTATTGACGGCAACCATAACCTACAACGCAACTCAGGTTGTAATCGCCAATGTACCTCTGGTGAGGTTCCAGCTGATCGACTCCAATGGCAACCTCGTCCCGGGTTCCACGACTGATGCAATCAACGGAGCAGCGGATGGCGTGGTCACCCAGACTCTGACTATCCCACTTGAGATAGATACGGGCGCCTACACGATACAGACTGTGATCTTCAACCAGACATACACGGGCACTAACCCCGTCGTGTTGCAGATCAGCGCACAGGTCTCGGGCGAGCTGTTCCCGTGGTGGGTCTGGATACTGATCATCGTGATTGTCGGCGCTGCGATTGCTGGCTTCACGGTCTACACCTACTTCTACGGCCTCGGCAAATATGTAGAGTGCGGCGAGTGTGGAGCGTTCATACCTGCTGCGAGCAAGCGCTGCCCGAAGTGTGGTGTGGAGTTCGAAGCCGGTACGATGAAATGCTCAGAGTGCGGAGCTTGGATACCCGCTGAGTCCACCGAATGTCCGAACTGCGGCGTCAAGTTCGTAGGCGAGGCCGAGGAGCAGGGAGACTATCTTGAGCGGATGAGGAAGGAATACGACGAGATGGTCTCCAAGTACCGCGAGCTCGCCAAGCCAGAGCTGGGCAAGAAGTTCAGCGACAAGGCGTTCGACGAGTGGTGGAGAAAGCAGGCCGGGTACATCAGCTTCGACGACTGGCTCGCGAAGGAAGAGGAGAAGAAGAAGGAGGGTCCGATCCCCTGCCCAGTCTGCGGCACTCTGAACCCGAAAGAGGCCACCGTCTGCCACAAGTGCGGCACGGTGTTCGGCGGAAGACAGGGGCCGTCTGGCAAGGGCCCACCGTCGGTCCAGGCAGGCGTTCCTCAAGCGGAGCAGCCGGCCGAGACTCAACAGAGCACCACTCAGGCGGCAGTAGCCCCTGGAGCGGCTCCTAGGATGGTCATCAGGCGCCCGATCGAGAAGAAGGTCGTGCCCAAGAAGATCATCAGGACCCCGTCGGGCCAAGTGATCGAGGAAGAGCAGAAAGAAGACAACAACCAGCAGTAGGTTGGCGTCTTCCTCAAACCCCACAAAACTCTTTCATCAATTCTTCTTATCTTCATCTCGACAATGTCGTGTTCGTGTAGTCTACTGTCGCTCAAGCACGCCGAACCTGTCGAGTGATTTCACCAATCGTCGAATGAAATCATCATCGTCGACTACCTGACCGTACTTCTTGAAGTATTTCCCAAGCGCCCCCATTCCGCGTGAGAGAGCGGTTCGGGCCTCTTCCAGTCTGATCCAGGGAATGCCGCCTGTCCTGTCCACTCTGATTGCCTCAGAGAAGTCGATGAACCATGGCTCTTCGTTGAAGACGAGTATGTTATGCGCGCTCATGTCCGCGTGGACCACCCCTGCTCTTGCTAGACCTTCGATCCCGGCAAGCACCTTCTTGAGGAACAGTTCAGGATCCTCAATCCGAACATCGCTTAGTCTTGGAGCAGGCCCGTTTTCGTCTCCGATGTATCGCATTGAGAACATGTTCTCTATTCTCCTCGCAGGCGCGGGAACAAAACATCCAGCTTTCCAAGCCTGCCTGGTCATCTCGTATTCATGTGCTGCCATCCAGCCTGTCGAATCCTGCTTGATCGGTCCTCCGCCTTTGTGCGAAGTACGATACAGCCTGTAGACCTTGACCGCGATTGGTGCCTGTTTGTACAGGCATAGATACACATCCGCCTCCTTGCCTGCGCTGATCATGCCGACAATGTCCGTGGCGAGGCCGCAAGATAGGATGGCCTCTACGGTGGACTGATACCCCGCCTCGTGAAGGTCCAGGGTCCCTGATCTTATCCGCCAGGCGACGCTGGCGTCCAAGTATGGATCGTTAGGCATCTCAGATTGGATATCTAGACCGATGGCATTCGCAATGCAAGCTCCAGAATCTCCGAACGCCGAGGGGTGAGTCGAAGAATCACGCGGCTCCCGGCGCAGCTGCTAGAACAATGTCAAACATCATTTCCGGGAACCTCCTGGTGTGAATACCAGAGAGGTCTATGTCAGCGGGATTAATGAAGATTTCGCCCAGGACCGACCCTGCCTAGGGGGAGATTGGGAGTCAGTTGTGTCCTATGTGGACAGGTCGATGACGGATATCGAGGTGAGGTCGCTGGCAGAACTTCAATGGGCCGTTCAGGTGAAATGCATCAATGCGCTTCTCGCAGAGATCAAGGTGGGCGAAAAAGGTGAGCTCATCATCGTGAATGTCCCGGATAGAAACCTCGGTCCTTCAGAATTCGACAAGCTGATAGAGGGCCTTGAAGTGGCTGGCACGATAGCGAAAGAGAACCGGGAATCAAGCAGGAAGACCAGGGCCGAGTTCCCGGCGAGACGAGCCGCGAGCCGACCGAGCGGCAAGGTCAAGCTCCAGAGGAAGAGAAATCTCTACGAGCTGAAGTTGCTGGAGACAGGAGAAATCGTGAACGTGGTTGTCCCGGACATGCTATTCACACCGTCGGAGTTGGACAGGTTCGTGGACGAGCTGAAGACCATAGGGACCAGGATGGCGAAGCTGCGGGGAGGACACGCCAGAAGGTCAAAATAATCAGATTCGCTCAGCGCCCTCGGCCAGTTTCGCCCGGACCTCTTTCATGACCTTCTCCGGGTCCTTGTAGTAGGCGGATATGATCGTCGCGACCTTCCTGTGGTTGTCTATGCTTACCTTCTTCATGTACTCGAGAATGTCGACGCGCCTCTTGAGCTCCCTTTCCATCTCCCTGGGGGACCAGTTGCGCGCCATCCTGACTCTCTCGTAGACATAGCTGTGGCCACTGTAGTTGAATGTGTCATCCGCCGGGTTCCATGTGTAGACCGAGTTGGTGATGAGCTCATTCGTCTCGGGGTCGATGCCGACTATCTCTGTGAGCGACTTCACACGCCTCGTCATCTTCGTGCCGACCTTGACCTGGGCCTGCATGAGCACGATGTTCAGCGCGGTAATGAGCGCCCTGGGCAGATTGATCGGGTCGTTCTCCATCCTGTGGACCATCGCCTGCACGTCCTCTGCGTGGAATGTTGAGTAGCATGTCTTGCCGGTAGCCATCGCTTGGAAGA
>JAJRAL010000209.1 GCA_028679935.1 Methanomassiliicoccales archaeon
ACGTCGTCGCAATCGCCATGGGGCCGGGAAAGAGGCACATCACCAAGCCGGTGTGCGAGATCACCTACGAGCTCAGGGAGCAGGGGATCGACACTTCTGTCATCGTCATCAACGCGGGGGCCGGCGTGCCGCACGACGCCCCCGACGTATCGACCGGCTCGATCTTCGGCCTGGACGACATCGAGATCAGGCGCATCGAACAGTTCAAGCTCGCGATCATCCACCTGGGCAACGTCAGGAACCACATCATCTACAAGGCGAGGCTCATCCTGCGCAACGTCGACCTGCCGGCGATCATCGTCTGCCAGGCGCCCGTTGACTACGAGGACTTCGCCCGCATCGGGGTGAACACGAGGCTGGTGCGGCCAAAGGACGAGGACATCGCGACCAAGGGCAGCATCATCGACATCGTGACCGGTGTGGTGAGGGGGATAACCTGCCCGCAGGAGAAGCTCGACGAGATCGTCTCGAAGGTCAAGAAGCACTTGCCGGCGACGAAGCCATCGGGGGGCGAAGGGATGTCCTCAAGTCCGCAAGAGCTCGAGTTCCGGGAGTCCGAGGCCTGAACGCGCGATTTGTGACATGGTTCGCGGCGTGCCGACCTGCTGGACCTCAGATCGAGGTGTCCAAGTCGAAGCCGACAAGGTGCGTCCAGTGCTTCGTTTCGCCGTAGCCAAGATGGGAGCGGATGAAGTCGTCAGCGAGGGTCGAGACGCTGCCTGAGGTGACGTTCTTGACCCCGCGGATGCCAGTGAGAAACGGAAAGGCCACCTCGGGCAGCACGAAGAACGGCTCGCCGCTGATCTCCACGTCCGGATAGAGGACGAAGTCCTCGGAGAGGTAGCAGAGGTCCTTCCGATCTTTCAGCTCCTCTTGCCTCTTTGAGTTGAGCCATTCGCCGACGATCTGGCCCTTCTGGTCGCTTATGTACACTAGGCCGTCGCTGATCCCCAGAAGGACGGCCGAGGATGAGGCGACGATCACGAACTGTACCTGACGGTCGAAAGTCATCCAGACGCCCTTGTTCGTGAAGGGCATGAGACCACCACAGGCGCCATTCTTCTCCGCCTGGTGCTCCAGTGCGACGAGCCTTTCCTTGAACTCGCCCTCCAGGAACTCGAAGGCGATGACTCCTGAGAGGGACTTGACCTTCCGCTTCACCGCCTCGAGGATGTCTGACCTTTCCATTGCTCCCCGAACGGATTGCTCGGTATATGAAATCGCAGTCCATCGCGGGGCGGAAGGGGCCAGGCCAGCGGGGGCCCAGAAGGAAAAATGCTTAAAGGTACTTGAGCATCATCCAGGCCGACCAGATGAACGTCACAGTCAACGGCGAAACGAGGAGGGTCAAGGAAGGGGCGACACTCGCGGACGCCCTCGAGGGACAGCCCTATGCGAAGGGCTGCGCCGTCGCCGTGTCGAGGTCGGCAGACGTGATGAGGAAGGAGACCAACGACTTCGAGATCGTCACCCCTCACGGCCGGATTGGCCTCAGGCTCAACGATTCCCCTTTCGCGGGAGTCTTCAGAGAGCTCAACAAGGACGTCGTCGGGCGTTCGATACGATGGCAGACGTCGAAGGTTCTCGCCGTAGGCTCGTTCCCGTCCGGGATCGAGGTGAGCCGCGACCGGGCCGCGTACAGGAAGTTCGACTGTTTCTTCGCCACCGGGGGGTTCGACGCGAAGACGACGTACGTGATGATCGCGAGGATGTCGCACGAGGGTCAGTACGGGACCGCCGGGGCGGTGTTCGGGAAGATCACGACCGGCCGCCACATCCTCAACGAGCTGAGGGAAGGGGAGAAGTTCCTCGAGATCCGACCGCTCGTCGAGGAGCTGGTGGAGAAGCGCGCCTTCGTCACCGATGACCTCGGTCTCAAGCTCGAAGAGGGCATGCAGATTGATTCGTTCGTCGGCATCGGCCTCGACAGGAGGTCGCCGGTGAGCTGTGAGCACTTCCTCGTCATCACCGAGAAGGGCGTGATGGACGTCACCGACAAGACCGCCACCTACGCCGCCTGTTCCTCCAACCTCGACGTCTCGCTCATCGAGGAGGCCTCCGGCATCCGAGAGGAGGGCACCGTCACGGTCCGGCATGAGGGCAGCGGAAACGGCCGCATCTACATCTACGAATCGAGGCGCCAGGTGTCCAATGCCCACAACGTCATCGGGAAAGTGACGCAGGGCTTGGAGCTCGCGAGGCTCGCACCCTCGCAGTCGAAGGTGACGGTGGTCCCGGACCCGAAGAGGATCATGGTCATCGGACTTACCCAGTCGGAAGGGCAGAAGGCCCTGGAAGCGAGGGGGCTGAGGCAGAGGAGGTCGGGCGTCACGTCCGACGAGGCAGTGATCGTGGAGCAGGAGCCGGAGCTGACGATGGAGGCGCTCCATGAGGCGGAGATAGAGACGCTCGGGGCCGAGCCAGAGAAGGTGAACCTGATTCACCTGTCCGGGGAGAAGGCGCCCCAGACCCGCCGCTACTTCCGCAAGCTGACGGGGCTGAATCACAAGCCCGTCGGCACGATGAAGGTCCATTTCACCTACCCGGAGATGCCGCTGATCACGTTCGAGGGCGACCCGAAAGACGGCGCCTCGCTGGTGCCGG
>JAJRAL010000211.1 GCA_028679935.1 Methanomassiliicoccales archaeon
CATCGAAGTCGGTGCCGGAGAGCAGGTAGCCCATCTCAAGCCTGAGCGTGTCCCTCGCCCCGAGTCCCGCGGGTTTCAGGCCGAGGTCCTTCCCCGCTCGGAGCAGGATGTTCCAGAGCGGAACGGCCGAGGCGTTCTCGACCAGTATCTCGAACCCGTCCTCGCCGGTATAGCCGGTCCTGGATACGTAGCAGAGCTCGCTGTACTCCCCAACCGAGCCCTTCGTCCCGGGGCGGCACTGCCTGGTGATCGTATCGCAGAGGATTCCCGATTGCTGGAATCCCTCGACGAGCCCCTTCGACAGGGCGCCCTCGGCGAAGAGTTCGATGAAGGCGCCAGTGAAGCGCTTCATCGCGCCTATGTCCGTGAAAGTGAGGTTCTCCATGATCTCGAGCGCCTTCGGGCCCTGCACCGCGATCGAGGCGAGGCGGCGCGAGACGTCGATGATCTCCTGCCCGGTGGAGTGCCTCATCACCCACTCAACCACCTTCTCGGTGGTGGCGGCGTTAGGCACCATCAGGTACTCGTCCTGGATCCAGTGGTAGACGATAACGTCGTCGATGATCCTGCCATCCTCGCGTAGAAGGTGACCGTAGACGGCCTTGCCCACCGGCGCATCGTCGATGTCGTTCGTCATCAGGCGGCGGATGAGCTCCTTCGCCCCCGCTCCTCTGATCATGATGTCGCCCATGTGCGAGATGTCGAACATGCCCGCGGCCCTGCGCACCGCCTTGTGCTCGTCGATGATCGACGTGTATTGCACCGGCATGTCCCAGCCCGCGAAGCCGATCATCCTGGCGCCGAGCTTGACGTGCTCCGCGTGGAGCGGTGTCTCGTTCATGATCCCGACCACCCAGATGATTACTGGATGCGCTTAAAGGCTTTGGGAGCCGAGCGCGTCGGGCGGTTCACGAGCCGAGCAGCTGCTCCAGGCGCTCCTTGAGGACCTTCGCCGGTATGTCGGGCAGGGAGATGTACGTCGTCCGGCCCCCGCCGCTCGGGTCGCCGACCACCCGCGAGGAGATTAGCCCCTCATTCGCCAGGTCCTGTATGTAGGCCCAGAACTGCGTGTGGGCGCGCGGCTTCTCCCCAGCCTCCTCCGCCGCCACGCGGTAGACCTTCTCCACCTCGCCGGTCGTGACGTACGCCTGGTCCTTGATGGCGCGGGCGATCGAGAGGAGCACGATCTTGCGCTGCTTGTCAAGTTCCTCTATCTTGCTCTCCGTGACGACCGAGTAGGTGAGCGCCTTCGCCGCGCGCACATGCTCCGCCGTCACCTCGATTCCTCTCTCCTCCTCCGCCAGCATCGCCGCCTTTTCCAGCAGCTCGATGGCGAACCTCGCGTCCCCGAACTCGGATGCGATGTCACCGATCAGCGCCAGGGATTCCTCGGCGATCGCGTTGGGGAACAACGCCAGGGTGGCGCGGTCCGCCACTATGTCCGTGAGCTCCTTCGCATTGTATCTCTCGAACAGGATCGCGTTGGCGCGCTTGAATGTTGACGAGGAGGCTGCGTCTAGCATATCGAGGACGTATTTCTGCGAGACGAGGATCAGGGAGAGGGACGCCCTTCCCCCGACCCGCTCTTCGTCGAATCGCGACAGGTCATAGATGAGGTCACTTGCGCCCTTCCGCAAGAGGACGTCGGCCTCATCGAGCACGACGACCAGGTGCACCTTGCGCTTGTCGATGTGCTTCCTTAGCGAGCGGAGCATCTCCGCCGAGGAGAAGCCCCTGTCCGGGAAATGCTCGTCGAAGTGTGTCACCAGCCTCAGCAAGACGCTGCTCTCCGAGTTCCTCTGGCGGCAGTTGACGATGACGAAGTCGACCGCCCTCTCCTTCTCCTGCCCCTCCCTCACAAAATCCAGGCAGAAGCGCTTCGAAGTGGCGGTCTTCCCGGTACCGACCGGTCCGATGAGGAATGCGGTCTGCGAGGTGCCCTGCTCCAGCACCGGTCGGAAGAGCATCCAGAGCCTGGCTAGCTGCTGCTCGCGGTGTATCAGGCGGTCGGGCACGTAGTCGAACGACAGCTTCGACGGATCCTTGAGGACTCGCGCCCCTCGCTCATGGTATCCTGCGTTCATTTCCTCTTGACCCTCAGCAATCCGGAGAACGGCCTGTTGTGAGCATCATTCAACTTCGTCGCACAGAGGGCGATTGACCGTATTAACCATAGCGAATGGCCGCTGGCATCCTAGGAGCGAAGAAGAAGTGGGGTGAATGCGAAAAGGATGTTCCACTTGGTTCAGGAGGGGTCAATCCTTTCGCGCATTTCTGCCCCAATCCACCCACCCAGGGGATGGTATATTAACCCATCTCCAAAAAGCATCGGCGAGGTCTGCCGAAAGGTCGCGTGTGAAAGTAGTTATATGCGCGAAGATATGATTTGCCAGCAAGGCGAGGAGGTCTCAGAAAATGGTAATGGACACGATGCTCAAGAGCACCCTTGGCGTCTCGAACACCGAGGACCTCATCATCGAGGCGGTGCGCGACCTCATCAAGGACGAGATCAAGAGGTACATCCGGCAGAAGATCGA
>JAJRAL010000030.1 GCA_028679935.1 Methanomassiliicoccales archaeon
CACCTCAGGAGGGCTGCGCAGCCTCTGGATCGCCTCGTAGACGATGAACAGCGAGACCACCACCAAGATCACGCCGTTGATCAGGGCGACGAGGATCTCGACCCGCAGGACGCCGAACGTCTGCTTCTCCCCGGCGAGCTTGGTGACCATGTAGCCGGCCCAGAGGCTGAGCCCCAAGGCGATCACGTCGGTGAACATGTGCCCCGCGTCGGATACTAGGGCGAGCGAGCCACTCACGAGGCCCCCCACCAGCTCCACCACGGCGAAGACGACGGTCACGCCCAGTACGATCAACAGGGGGCGCGTGGCCGCCCTCGGCCGCAGGAAGTGCTCATGTCCTTGCACGGTGCATAGATGGCGACCTGGGGGATTTTAGCTGTTTGTCTGGTGAGGGCTCGGATAGGGTTAAGCAATGTCCGGCGAATCATCCCTGGCCATGAGGTCCAAGGTACGGTTCCTTCCCGAGGGCGTGGAAGTCGAGGTCGGCAAGGGCGTCTCGATCCTGGACGCCGCGAACTTGGCGGGAGTAGGCATCCAGTCCACCTGCGGAGGAAAGGGCACGTGCAAGAAGTGCGCCGTCTCGGTGAAGGGTGACTGGACCGGGAAGGAGGGTCGCGGCGCGAAGAAGGACCGGGGCAAGCGCGCGACGCGCCTTGCCTGCCAGACTCTCATCTCGGGGAACGTCGAGGTGACCGTCCCGGAAGGGTCGCGGCTCAAGCACGGCAAGATTCTCGCGTCACACCAGACGTTCTCCGGGAGGCTCGATCCGATGGTGAGCTCGACCCTCGTCCACCTTCCGAGGCCGGGGCCGGTCGACAACCTCGCTGATATGGAGCGGATTTCGAGGGAGCTCGCTTTGGACGCCGGTCAACTGGTCATGCCGATTGACATCCTACGCTCGCTCCCGGAACGGCTCAGACAGCTGAACTGGAGGGCGAGCATCATTAGGACCGCGGCGGACCTGGGCGGCGGGGTCGTGGACATCGCCGGCGCGGACCGTGCTCTGATTGGCGCGGCGCTCGATATTGGCACGACGACTGTCGTGCTGTCGCTGCTCGACCTGAGGAGCGGCAAGACCCTTGCGACCGCTTCCGACTACAACCTCCAGATCAAGGCAGGTGACGATGTCATAACTCGCATTTTCTACGCGGAAGAGGGCGGGCTCGAAGAGCTGAGATCGCTCGTCCTCAAGACGATCGCGTCGCTCATCGAGAAGGCGTGCTCCGCCTCTCCATTCAAGGTGGTCCCCGAAGAGATAGATGCCCTGTCGGTCGCGGGCAACACCACCATGATCCACTTGTTCCTGGGCATCGATCCCCGCCACATCCGATACGAGCCGTATCTGCCAGCGACCAACGTGCCCCCGATACTGGCTGGGCGCGAGGTGGCCGTGCCGATGAACCCGCATGGGCCGGTCTTCTGTCTGCCCGGAAGGGCAGGATTCGTGGGGGGTGATATCACGGCGGACGTGATCGCCTCGGGCATGCGCGAGAGGAAGGAGCTCGCCATGCTCATCGACGTCGGGACGAACGGCGAGGTAGTGCTCGGCGACGGCGACTTCCTCGTCTCCTGCTCGACCTCGGCCGGCCCAGCGTTCGAAGGGGGCGAGGTGGCGTGCGGGATGAGGGCGATGACCGGTGCGATCGAGAGCGTGGCCATTGGTGACGATCTTGCAGCGGAGGTCACGGTGATCGGCGACGGGAAGGCGGCAGGGGTGTGCGGTTCCGGCCTGATAGACCTCCTGGCGCAGATGTTCGTTCGCGGCATAGTGGACCGGTCGGGCAGGTTCAATCTCGGAGAGTTGCCCGGCATCAGGGAGGTCGACGGATCGAAGGAGTTCGTGATCTCATCCTCGGGATCTCGTGGATCGAAGAAGGAGATCGTCATCCGCGAGGAGGACATCGCCAACCTGATCAGGACCAAGGCCGCGCTATACGCAGGAGGCAGCGTCCTGCTGAGAACGCTGGAGCGCGACGTCCGTCAGGTCAAGCGGGTCTACATCGCTGGTGGGTTCGGCAACTACATCGATGTCGAGAACGCGGTCACGATCGGACTGCTGCCAGACCTGTCCCGCGACCGCTTCGTGTTCATCGGCAACGGGGCACTATCTGGCGCGGTCCAGACGCTTCTCTCGGGCGAGAAGAGGAGAGAGGCGATGAGAGTGCACGAGGAGATGACGTACATCGAGTTGAGCAATTCCTCGCTCTTCTTCGACGAGTTCTCCTCGGCGTCCTTCCTACCCCACACCAACCTCGATCTCTTCCCTTCGGTCGCGAAGAAGCTCGAGGAGCAGTGAAGTCCGAAACGTGTCATTCCGCCTGGGCTGGTATTGGACCATGGGCTGGGTGGACCTGGCCAGTCTTGCGATATCACACTCCCAGGTATGGGCAGAAAAGGTTTATCAGAGCCTAGCTGAATCTGCTGGAACATGCACTGGGGAGGACTGCCGCTCTGCATCGGCTCGCTGCCGCACAAGGATCCAGCCAAGGCGGTCGACCTGATCCTCAAGCATTTGAAGCGCATCCCGTTCTGGCCACAGCTGCCGGCGATGGGCTTCGGAGAGAACATGTACGCCCAGTACGCCTTCAGGCTGCCGGGCGCAAGGATCGACAATGAGAAGAGACGGATCTCGGTCGATCTCTCTTCGGTCGAGCCGGAGCGGTTCTACGAGGCGGTCATCGCCGACGAAGTGAGCTACTTCGAGCACCCGAAGAAGCAGTTCCATGGCCTCTATGAGCTCCTTTCCCGCAGGTTGCCACCGGAGACATTAGCGGTCAAAGGGCAGGTGACCGGTCCGGTGAGCCTCGGGCTCCAGGTCTTCGACCAGAACGGCAAGTCGGTCATCTACGACGATGCCTACTGCGAGATGGTACGCCGCAACGTGAATCTCTGCCTACGCTGGCAGGAATCGAAGTTGAGGGAAAAGAGTGGCAACTCGATCATGTTCGTCGACGAACCGTCGCTCTCGCTCGTCGGGACGCCCTTCGCGGCGATATCGTCGGAGCAGGTGAGGACCTGGATCGACGACTCGGTCGAGGGGCTGAAGGGGCACAAGGGACTGCATTGCTGCGGCAACACAGACTGGTCGACGGCGCTCAGCACCGAGATAGACATCCTGTCGTTCGACGCGTACGATTATGGCCACACGATCTCACTCTATCCCAGCGATGTCATGTCGTTCATCGATCGGGGCGGGACCATCGCCTGGGGCATCGTCCCGAACCGAGAGGAGACCCTCAAGCAGGAGACGATGGGCTCACTGTTGGAGCGTCTTGACGGGTCTATCGAGAAGCTCGCTTCGAAGGGAGTGCCGAGGAAGAGGATCGTCGAATCGTCACTCATCACGCCCCAGTGCGGACTCGAAGGCTTGGACGAGAGCACGAGTGAAGCGGCGATCCGAATGCTGGTCGCCCTCTCGGACGAGTTCAGGAGTCGGAACGGGTTGGAGACGCAATGAGCTTCCGCATCGCCGTCGCCGGCAAGGGGGGCGTCGGCAAGACGACGATCTCTGCGTTGCTGGTGCGGGCACTGAACGAGCGGACCGGCAAGGTCATCATGGCCGTGGACGCCGACCCGAACTCGAACCTGGGGGAGAAGCTCGGGGTCAGGCCCGAGCTCACGGTAGGCGATCTGAGGGAGGAGATGCTCAGGAATGCCGACAACCTACCTGTCGGCCAGAGCAAGCAGGAGTACGTCGAGTACCAGATGCGCCTCGCAACCGTCGAAGGGGAAGGATTCGACCTGCTCTCGATGGGCCGCCCCGAAGGGCCGGGGTGCTATTGCTACATCAACAATATCCTGCGAACGTTCCTCGACGAGGCGATGGATGACTACGACTTCGTGGTCATCGACAACGAGGCGGGAATGGAGCATCTATCGCGGAGGACGACGAAGAGCATGGACATCCTGATGGCGGTCTCCGATCCGACGAAGACGGGAATGGAAACGGTCGCACGCCTCGTGTCCCTCGCAAAGGAAATGGGAATCGATATTGGGTGCCTGGCGCTCGTCATGAATGGGGTCAAGGGTCAACCAGTCCCTGCCGTCGAGCAGATGGCCGAGGGAATGTTGCCTTGCAGGACGTTCGCCGTCCCGTTCAGCGAGGACCTGATGAACCTCAACGCCGAGGGGCGGTCGCTCCTCGAGCTTGGAGAGAACGACCACGCGTACAAGGCGGTAAAAACGATGCTCGACGATCTGGTATTGTGACGCTTGTGTAAACCTCACCGAAGCGACTTGAGGAACTTCGGCAATCCGCTCGATTCCTTCGGCCCGACGGTCACCTTGAGCCCGGTCGTCTCTTGCAGCTTTCCACTCATCCTCGTGACCATTCCCGGGATGATCAGTTCGCCGCGGGTGGACCGCTGCTTCGCGCCGCTTGTCTCAATGGCCTTCGCGACCCCCTCAGGAGTGAGCTTCCCCGCCGCGAAGGCGGTCATCACGCTCAGTCCCTCGGAATCCACGACAAGCAACCAGGCGGGCACCCTGCTCTTCTCGATGTCCGCCAGAACCGTGAAGTAGGTCAGCGAGAAGTTCGTGGTGAAGAGGATCGGCGCCTTCTCATCCGGGTTGTTCACCGGGTAGATGCCGGGCTTGACTTGTATCGGGACCTGCGGGTCGGTGTAGATGTTCTGCCTTAGGACGAAGAGGGGCATCGCCTGAAAGTCCTCGAGTTCGTCAAACACGACCAGGCTGCCGTACTTCATCGTCGCCATCATGCCCATCACGACCGCGTGCTCGCCCGAGCCGGCCATGACGACCATCGGATAGCCGAGGCCGCGGAAGAGCCGCTTGACGGAGACCTTGCGCACGATCGACGACCTTTCGAGCAGCGTCTTGATGTCCTTCGTGCCTAGGTCAAGGACGATGTCCTCCACACCCGCTCCTTTGACTTTCGCGACGAGGTCGGCGAGCTCGTTCAGCCCCTTCCCATTGCGGACGACGAGCGGGCACTTGAGCTCCTTCGCGACCTGTGTCATCGGGACGAAGTTCGATTCGTCGGCCGCGCATAGGAGCGGCACCCTCGAGGCGATCTTGGATGCCGCGGTTCTCATCGCCACCGCGTCCTTCGAGACGAGGACTATCGCCCCTTCGTACCCCGCAACCACTCGTTCGGCTGTCTTTGCGAAACGCTCCGGATCCCCGGAGTCGTTCTTGATCGCGAACGCGTCGAGCTTCAGAGTCTGGCCGACGCGCTCGAGCGTCATCCGCGCTGCCTTGTCGAGGCGCTTTTCGATGCCCGCCTCGTCGAGCGAATCCGAGACGGCGAGAGAGAACGCGATAGGATGGAAGAACTTCTTCTCATGGCGGTAGAGCTCGGTCTCGTCACCCATCTCCACGACGTTCTTCCCAGAGCCGAACTTCACTAGCCGGATCGGCGGCGCGGCGCTCGCGGCGAACTGCTTCTTCGCCTCATCCGAGAGGAACGGGCAATCCTCCAGCTTCGCCTTCGAGTTGGCGATCTGCATCGCGAAAGCCAGACAGGTAGGGTAGTTGCACTTGCCGCAGTTCTTCTTCGGCAGGAACTTGAAGACCTCGATGGCGGTCGGCATCATCTCCCTCCCATCAGTTCGTCGATCGCCTCTCTGACGATCTTCGCGGCCGAGGGGCTGCGCATGACGACTATGTCCGCGCCGGCCATGATCGCCGCGATGCCGGTGGTGGCCTCCCACCAGACGGCGCGCTCCTTCAGCCCATCGTGGCCCAGTACCTCCTCGTTCGCCTCCTTCGCCTTCCACGCCGGCGAGGTGTCGCAGAGCAGCGGCACCTGTAGCATCGAGTCTCCCATCAGCGCCGCGATCCTGATGCGCTCCATGACCGAGTAGGTGTACTCTAGCCCCATGCCGAGCGAGGCCATCAGCGGGTCGGTGATGATCCGCTCCTTGCGCACTCCGAAATCGGTGAGAAGGATGTTGATCTGCTTCGCCAGGTTGACGTCGAGGTTCGAGAACGAGAGCACCGACTGGTCGTTCGCCATCGCCGCCGCCGAGATGGACTTGTAGGCCGCCTCGTCGGCGTGGCCGAGCAGGAGCTTCTCCTTGCTTGCGAGGTTGCTCACCGCCTCCATGACCTTGGCGTCCTTGTCCTCCCTTCCACACCCATAGACGATCAGCGGAACGTCGACGACCTCGAGGACCGATCTGACGGTCGATGCCGCCTCCTCGGGCGAGCGGTTCTCTTCCTCGGGATTCACCGAGTGCAGCTTGATACAGACGAGGTCCGCGCCCCACTCCTCGGCCCACTTCTTGGCCCAGGCGGCGGGATCCTTCGCCACATCTCCCAACTCCTCCTCAACCTGGGGCTGCAGGTCGTCCGTGCGATCGATGACCTCGCCGGCTATGAGCGGACGGTTCGGGATCGCGCCCTCGTATGAGAGGAACGGCATTCCGGTCTCTCCGCCGACGACGAGGGAACGAGAGCGGCTGCCGCCCTGCTCCTTGGTCGCCCCGAGCGTGACCGCTCCGATCTTGCCGCTCCACCTCTCTTTGGGTACTGGCACTTCGACCATCGATCGCACCTCACTGCAGCAGCGGGGGCATCGAGAGCGCGGGGTGGTCGACCTTCGTCATCCACTCCACAAGGCCTTCCGCGTCCGTGGTCACCGTCTCGTCGGCGATCTTGTCCACGAAGTCGGGCACGCCCAGCTCCTCCGCCCTTCGCTCCAGCGAATCCATCATCTGCGCCTTCAGCTCCTTGGGCATCCAGGCGATGCGCAGGAAGCCGCCGTCCGCGGAGATGAACTTCTTGCTCAATATGTATTTCCGGCCGATGCCGATGAAGCCCGGCGTCTGCTTGCCTCCGCCGATGCTCCCGGCAAGGGTGGAGAACTTCATCCCCACCGGCGTCATGCTGGGGAACTCGCGGTTGACCAGGACGACCGCCTGCGCATCCGCGGTCATGGCCGCGATGACCTCGAAGCAGCCACAGCTGGTCATCGGATCCTCCATCATGGTGTAGGCGTTGAAGCGCTCCAGCTTGTGATGCGAGAGCTCGAAGACCGCCTCGTTCACGCCCCTCCACTGACCTTTGACCGGATCGATCGTCTCGCCCTTCAGTATCGGCTGGTTCGGACCGGTCGGTGCTATCTCCTTTCCCGCCTTCGCGTCGAGCCAGCTTACCGCACCGCAGAGGCCTAGGCGCTCAGGCGTGACGATGCAAACGTGATCTGCTGCGAACGATTGACAAAGCGTGCATGAGAAAGCCGTGTCGACCGCCTCGTCCGTCAACCCCGCGAGCCGCTCATCCCTCGCCTTGTACTTCACCTTCGCTTGGGGCATCAGTTCCTCGATCTTCGCTCCGTCGGTAATGATCGACACCTGCACCCGGGAGACGATGTTCCCGAACTCCGCCTTCAGCTTTGTGATCAGGATGTCGCCGAAATGCTTGAAGCGCAGTCCGGCACCGACGGAGTTCTTGCTCAGCCGGATCCAGATCGTGTTCCTCTGGCCGGTGTGCCACGCGCCCTCCGCGAAGTTGATGAACTGGTGGATGCGGCGCTCCAGGACGGATTCGAAGTCCTCCTGCATCTTCTTGCCGTAGACGTCGACGAGGATCGCGAGCGGGGTCTTGCCTCCCTCCGTCATCCCGTCCACGTCCATTCCGATGACCGTGATCCTCCCGTCTTCGACCTGGTCCTCGGGAAGCATGCGCAGCAGTTCGAACGCGGTCGTCTTCGACGCGCCCCCGGCCTCGATGTACGTTTCCGGCCTGCGGACCGTCTCGCCTTCGAAGGCGGGTCCGTACGCGACAGGGATGCTCACCGGCGCCAGCTTGACCTGAATCCCACGGAGCTCGATCGCGGTCTGGACCATGCGCTCGTAATCGGGCTGCGGGATGTACTTCTCCGGAATCGCCTCGATCGGTTGGTCCGTGATCGTCGGTGAGCCGTTCAGCAGCACCGCGAACTCGGCCGCGGCCTTTATCGCGTCTATCGGTCCGAGCTGGAGCACGAACACCTTGGGCCTTTTCTTCAGGTAGTTCTGGAGGCGCTCCCTGTCGCCCCTCTGGACGTTGCCGAACGTGAGCGCGGCGCGGATGGCGAAATTCAGCCCGTGGATCACCTGGGTGAACTCCCCGACCGGGTACAGCATAGCATCCAGGCCTATGCGGATCCCCTCGTCCCTGAGCTGGCGGATCGTGTCGAACGAGGCGATGATGAGCATGCCCTTCGACTGACAGTCGCGCACGATCCTGGCGAGCTTCTTCGGGTCCGAGGCCGTCCCGACAAGCACCGCGGCGCCCGGAATCGTGTCGTCGACAAAGGCGATTCCCAGCTCGCGCAGGACCTTGTCCGGGATGAAGCCGCAATATGGAGTCCCTTCGTATGGCCTCTCGCGCTCCGCGTACTTCAGCGCCTCGATCAGCTCAGCGGCGACCATCGTAGCCTCACCGGCCGCGAGCGCGTTCTCGTACGTGGGCTCATGTCTGATGATCGACATAGCCTCGGCGAGGACCGGCGGCAGATCGCCGAGCCGGTGGACCTCCTTGCCTTCCCAGGCGAGTATCGATGGTAGAGAGTAGCCGGTCTCGGGGAACTCGACCTTCTTATCGCAACCGTGGAGTTCTATCGCACGGGAGAGCAGGAGACGGGCGTAGCCGGTGGCTATTGTCGCGCCATCAATCGCCAGCTGGAACAGCTCGTCCTTCTCCAACGATGGCCCACCGGGCACCTCGTAGGTGTTCGAACATCCGAGCTTCCAGCGCCTCCTCTCCAGCTCGTTGAGAAGCTTCTTCCCGGCCTCGACCGGGTCGGGTTCGAAGATGAAGCGTCCGCCAAAGACGTCGCCAGCGGTATTGACTAGGATCTCCGTGACCAGTCGAGAGTCAATGGGATTGACGGCGCCGATATGGACGGTGAGCCCGAGCGTCACGCACCATGTGCCAATGGAAATGGTTTTCTCATGGTTCGCCTCTGGGGCGGAAACGACGAAGGGAATCGAATCGACGTCGACTTTAAGGTGCTTCGCCAGCTCCGTTGCGAGGTTCATCGCTCTGGTGTTGTCGACGCAAGAACCGATGTGCCAGACAGGAGGTAGCGCGACGCCGTTTGCGTTCTCCAGATCGCGAATGAACTTCTTGAGACCGGGACCTGAATAGGTCTTCGTCGCGCCGGACGAGAAAAAACCGTTCTCGGCAAGTGCTCCGGCGGCGCGGCCCGTCGCCAGGACGAGAACGTCGTTTTCGAGAAGCTCCTTCGCGATTGTAACGTGCTTCAGGTTCTGTTCGGTCCTTTGATTGTTGCAGCCGGTCATCAGCGCGATGCCTCGGAGCTGTCCTGCCTCGATCGCCCCGATGAGAACCTGCAAGGGATCGTCCGGGGAGAGTCTTGAGAGGAGATCCGTGATCTGCTCGAGGCTGAACCCGGTTATGACCTCCGACTTGACGTCTGGAATGATGACCTTGGACGGATCCCGGTGCTTGTACGCCTCGATTGCCAGGCGGATGATTGCCCTGGCGTTCTCCTCCGCCTCCTTCTTGAACTGAACGTGGGTATCGAACGGCATGTGCACGTCGCACGTCGTCGTGGTCATCTCGCTGTGCGCGCAATGGCACCCCTCGACCAAGGAGGGCAAGATGCACTGGTGGTCCGCCACGAGTAGGTCGACCGCTCCGGTTGCGAGCGCCAGCTCCTGAGAGGAGAAGTGTACCGCGAGGGCGACGCCCTTCCTCTTGAGCGTATCATTGCCAGTACAGCAAATGCCCACCACGTTGATGCCCTTGGCCCCAGCGACCTTCGCCTCGTCATCTAGCTCGCGCGCAACATCGACCAACACCTCGCTAAGCAGCGGGTTGTGGCCGTGGATGGCGATGTTCACCTCGTCCTTCTTGAGCGCGCCAAGGTTGCCGAAGGCGCGCACCAATCTCGGCGTGCCGAAGAATGCGTCGGAAAGATCAGTCGAGATCTGCATACCATCATAGTCGGCGATGGCACAGGCTATGCTCCCGAACAGTAGCGAGATCGGGTCGGCATCGCTGCCCGGCGAGGTTCGGTGCATCGCGTCCGAGATTGCGCGGTCGATGCTGGTCGGTAGCAAACCATGGCGGTCCAGCAATGCCCGTCTCGCCTCGGTAATCGTGCTAGTTGTGAACTTGAGCGGCCTTTCCTCGAAGCGCGAGTAGTCTTCGAGCGCCTCTTCGATCACCAACCGGACGAGTTCCTCCTTCCCTTTTCCTGAGGGGTCGATACCCAACCGCTTGGCAATTTCCACCAGTTTCTCTGGGTCCTCGATCGAGTGCGGGCTTGCGCGCTCTTCAGGAACGGCTCGGAATGTCTCATCAATGTGACGGATTCGGTTCCTCGCGACGACGGTGTAATCGCGCGACCCGCAGACGCCGGTGGTCGGCCGTGCAATGTACTGGTTCAAGCGGCAGGGGCCCCTGAGGCAGTTGTTACAGCACAACCCGAACTCTCCGAAGTCGCATTGCACCTCGCTGAACCTGTCCCAGGCCGTCTTGGCCTGCTTCTTCCCGTCGACCTCGTACGTATTCGCTGGTCCAGGATTGTCGCTCTTCTGTTCTTCACCTTCGGAAACCATCGCGTCTCTCCTGAGCGATTGGAAACGGCATTCAAACGCCTAGTGTTATAAAAAGCCCTTGCCCCGGGGCCCCATCATGGGTACGAAAGGACTCGCTTCGCCTCGCAAAGCTTACTACCGCGGGAGGGGCTCGGGAATCGGGGTCGGATCATGAGGAAAGGATCAGAGAAGCTCGCGCACACCTACTCGATCGTCGCCATGGATGAGAAGACCGGGGAGATCGGCGTGGCGGTCCAGTCTCATTGGTTCTCGGTCGGCTCGGTTGTCAGCTGGGGCGAGGCCGGTGTCGGGGTGGTCGCGACCCAGGCGATGGTCAACCCCGCCTTCGGACCGAAGGGCATCGAGATGCTCAAGGCAGGGATGCGTCCGGCCGAGATCGTCAAGTTGCTCACCAAGGAGGACGAGGGCAGGGAGATGAGGCAGCTCGCGGTTTTGAACGCGAACGGTCAGGTGGCCACCTACACAGGCCATCGCTGCATCGCCGAGGCCGGTCACGCCGTTGGCAAGGGCTACTCCTGCCAGGCGAACATGATGCTAAAGGACACGGTCTGGACGGCGATGGCGAAGGCGTTCGAGAGCTCCACTGCCCCATTGCCGGAGAGGCTCCTCGCGGCGCTCGAGGCCGCTCAGGTGGAGGGCGGGGACATCAGAGGGAAGCAATCCGCCTCGATGCTGGTGTTCAAGGGAGTCGCCTCGGAGAAGCCCTGGGACGACAAGCTCGTCGACCTTAGGGTGGACGACAGCCCGAGACCGCTGGTGGAACTGAAGAGGATCCTCACGATACACCGCGCCTATGAGAAGATGAACCAGGGCGACGTCGAGATGGAAAAGGGTGACATGCGGGCCGCGATGGACTGCTACTCCGTCGCGGAGAAGATGTTCCCCGAGAACCTGGAGATGAGGTTCTGGCAGGGGGTGACGCTGGCGAACAACGGAAAGATGAAGGAGGCGTCGGCGGTCCTCGCTCCAGTCTTCAAGAAGGACATGAACTGGCGCACCCTGATGGAGAGACTCCCCAAGGCGGGGTTGCTCAAGGTGGATCCGAAGGAATTGGGAACTCGTCGGGGCAAGGGATAAAGGCAAGGCAGTGCGAGAGACCCCTGAGCGGACGTGCCAGGACTAAAGGCCGAGCTGGGGTTCTTCGACGCATTCTCAATCGGCGTCGGCGCGATAATCGGGGCAGGCATATTCGTTGTCACTGGGGTCGCCGCTGGTCTCGCCGGTCCCGCCCTTCTGATATCCCTGCTAATCGCGGCTCTCGTCTCCGCCTTCACCGCTTTCAGCTTCGCCGAGCTCGCGTACTACATTCCAAAGGAGGGCGGAGGGTTCGAGTTCGCTCACGAACTCGTCTCTCCCCTTGGGGGGTTCATCGCCGGCTGGGCCTGGATCGTGGCGAACATTGTCACAGGGGCGGTCGTCGCCCTTGGCTTCGCGAGCTATCTCGCGCTCTACATTCCGTTGCCGGTGAACCTAATCGCCGCCGTGACCGTCGTCGCCTTGACCGCCGTGAATTACATCGGGGTCAAGGAGTCCGGACGGCTGAACGACGTCCTAGTGATCTTCAAGCTCGGCGTCCTGGTGATATTCGTCGTCATGGGCCTCGGCCTGGTCAAGACGAGCAACTTCACGCCATTCTTCACGAACGGGGCTGGCGGAGTGATGGAGGGCGCCGCCCTGATATTCTTCGCCTATTCAGGGTTTGGTCGGGTGGCCATGGTGAGCGAGGAGGTCAAAGACCCGAAGCGTACCGTCCCCAAGGCCACACTGCTTTCTGTCTTGGTCGCCACGGTCGTCTATGTCGTCGTGGCCTTCGTAGCGATAGGCCTGGTAGGGGCGGACGCGCTCGCCGGCTCGGGCTCCCCTCTGGCGACGGCCGCTATTCCAGAGGGTTCGGGGGCGGTGGCACTCGTCACGCTCGCTGGCCTCGCTGCCACCATGAGCGTGCTTCTCACCACGCTCCTTGGCGTCTCCAGGATATCCTACGCGATGGCGAAGACGAAGGACCTTCCGAAGGCCTTGGCCAAGATCAACCCGAGGACCCAGGTTCCGGGTATCGCAATCGTTGCGTTCGGGGGCCTCACGGCCATTCTCGCTCTGAGCACCGACATCCTGTTCGCAGCGTCCATCTCGAACTTCGCGGCCATCATCTACTATGCCCTGGTGAATGTCGCAGCGCTCAAGCTGCGCAAACCAGTCTACTCGAGGGCGATGCCGATCCTGGGGCTCATCACCTGCATGATCGTTGCCCTCTTCCTGCCACTAGAGGCAATAATCCTCGGAGCGGCGGCCGTCGGCGTTGGCACAGCCGTCCATCTGGCCTTCCGGAGACGGCACCCTCCTGAGGGGGTCGTCCACGAGCCCTCGTCTGTTGAGGTCACTCGATGATGACGAGAACCTTTCCACCCTCGACGGCCTCTCCCGGCTTGACCTTGATCTCCTTGACCTTGCCGTTGACGCCGGCGAGGATCTCGTTCTCCATCTTCATCGCCTCGAGGATGAGGAGCG
>JAJRAL010000106.1 GCA_028679935.1 Methanomassiliicoccales archaeon
AGCGCTGAAGGACGCCGTGGAGAAGCAGCGGAAGGACGAGGAGTTCGAGAGGTCGCTCGGCAGGGCGATGAGAGCAGCCGGGTTGGACTACGAAGCGTATATCCATCTGGTGGGCAGGGTGCGTGATGTCTCTAGAAGGAAGAAGGTCACCCTCCAGGAAGCTGCCATCGTCCTATCGAACGAACAGGAATAGGAGAAGGAGCGCCGTCAGTATCGCGGCCGCGATCACTAGTGCGACCAAGGCGAGGCGGGGCGTGGAGCCGAAGATGATCGGGATCGGCCCGACGATGACTACGCCGCCCCACTTCGTTTTGCGCGATGGTTCTCCATCGACGAGCGGAGCTGGCGATGAAACTTCTGGAACTGACCGCCTCGCCGCGTCAACGAAGAGGAGGACCACGCCGATCACGACGGCGAGTATCGAGAGCGCCCCGAGAGCGGTGCCGCCGTAGAGGTATGGTATCACGAAGAACAGGAGCCCGACCTGGATCTCGCCCGCGAGGATGCCGGAAACGATCCCAACCGCGCCCACCAGGAGGAGCAGCAAGGCGACGAGTCTGAGGCGTGTCATCTTAGATCAGCGGTCCGCCTACCGTGCCGCCGACGCTTCCGCCTCAGGGGGCGACTTCTGCTTCAGAACGCCGTTGCGCCTCCCCCTCTCCCGGATCATGTTGAGGAAGGACCGGGCTGTAATCGGCTTCATGCTGAACTCGTTCCTCCTGTGGGCGGCTAGCATGGCGTTGACGTCGTAGTCGTAGTCCTCCTTGCAGACCTCGATCAGCTCCTCTACCTCAGAGATGCCGAAGCCGAGCAAGAGCTTGAGGAACGGCATGACCAGATGATTCCTGATGGCCGCGTCTCCCCACTCCGGGATTATCTCCCTGGCCCAGTGGAGGTCGTGCTCCCAGCACTTCAGGAACAGCTCCGCATGGGTGTGGGTCATCGAGGCAAGGGTGAACGATTCCCCCTCCTCCAGGTCGCCCGTCGCTACGAAGAAGAGCGGCACGACCAGCGACTTGCAACCGCTGAGGCGGTCCATCAGCTCGAGCGTCATCGCGGCGTCCTTCTCGGTCTCCCCCGGCAGCCCCATGATGATCGTGCCGCATGGCAGCCAGTAGTTGTCCTCCAGGAGCCCGAAGGACTGCACCACCACGTCCGCCCACTGATCGGGGCGGAAGGGCCGGCACTTGCCCACCATGAACTTCGTCATCAGCGCGGGCGACGCCGTCTCGATCCCCGTCTGCCCGGAGATCCACTTCCGCGGCGTCAGCTCCAGCATCCGTGTTATCTCCTCGATGACCTGCGGCGCACTCAGGGCCGAGGCCAGGGCGAAATGGCTGATCCCCACGGTGGTGACGCCCGGCCTCTGACTCACCCTGCGGAAGAGGTCCAGCACCTTGTCCGGGTTCACCTCGATGCCCTTGGCCCCGTAGCGCAGCACGTCCTCTGCATGGAGCAGCGGTTGCCTGCCAGCGGCCACGTTGAAGTCCACATCCGCCAGGATTTGGTCGATGTTGAGACAACGGAACTTGGCGAGGGTCGGGACGCAGAACTCGCATCCCCTGCCGCAGCCCCTGGCGATCTCGACGATCCCGTCGACCGTAGCGCCCTTGAGCCTGGAGATCTCCTCTATAGGGGTGATCTCGCCCATCACCTGGGTCGGCACGGTCTCCCCGGCCATGATCTTCCGGAAGAGCTGCGGGGCGACCTTCTCCGCCTCGCCCATGACGACGCAGTCGATTCCCATGTTCTTCCGCACTTCGGGGTCTCCGAGCTGCCATGAGCCCGGCCCGCCGACGACGATGCGTGGTCTATGCTTTCGGACGGCCTCATGGGACAGCACCTCCCGGAACTTGGTCCTCATGTAGGGCTCGCCGCTCAGTATCTGGGTGAAGGTCGAGGTGGCCGGCCCGATGCCCAATGGGTCGTTCTCGGTGATGCCCAGGATCTTCGTGTCCGGGCCGATGACCTTGCTCAGATGCTCGGGATGCGCCACGATGACCTCGTCGCGGGCGAAGCCGGCATCCAAGAGGGCCGACTCGATCTTCCTCGTGCCGCAGGGCGCCACCGGGACGGATCCGTCGGCGTTAACATCGATCGGAGGGCAGAAGAGGCCGAAGTATAGCCACTCTGGCACGATCCCGCTAGGTATGCAGGCGCTGAATCCGAGGAATATTCCTCCCCGGTACTCGCTCATGAGCGTCCTATCAGCCGTAAGGACGACCGGATAACCCCGCGGGCGCGACACTCTATCCCTCCGTGCTTCGGGACTATGGCCTTAACACAGATAAGGCTGTCCCACCCATTCGTGAGCCGCTAGTAAGGAGGGTCGAGGCCATAAGGTTTTCCCGTCCTTGGCTTCCTTCGAGAACTCGTTTCCCGCCGCCATGCCAGTTTCCTGGTAGGTATATATCGCTCGAATTCGATTAGGGGACCGGGCGCACTGGTTGACCTCCCTCAAGGCGGTTATCACCGAGGTCCTCGAATCTCGGGAGATTCAGGTGCACGAGAAGGACGGATACCTGATCGGGAGAAAGGGTGAGGTCGAGCTCGCGTTCTGCCTGATCGGGCCGGGCGAAGAGGCGACCCTCCCCGCGTTCCTCGATCGTTTCAAGGAGTTCAGGGGGAAGAAGGTGATCGTGTCCCTGGGCCCGATACCCGAGCTGCCCCGCGACCGGCCGGACTCCGAGGTGATATTCTGGGACCGGGAGGCGGTGGAGCACGAGATCGGCAGGACGCGGATCGAAAA
>JAJRAL010000031.1 GCA_028679935.1 Methanomassiliicoccales archaeon
CGCACATGAGTATCCCGGGCCTAGTCTCCCCACCGCACGACACGCAGGCCATTTTCCTCGCGGCAAGGATGCGCGGGACCGATTAAGTAATTATCTGGCTCTGAGCGGCTTGGCCATGTGAGCCCCGGAACGCAGGTAGCCGAGCGACTCGTAGTAGCGGCGCACCCCGACGCCGCTGGTGACCATGATCTCGTTGCAGCCCGCCTCGGCCGCCTGCCTCTCCGCCTCGGCCACCAGGCCCTTGCCGAGGCCGCGGTGCTGCCACTCTCCGCCAGACTTGCCGATCTGCGCCACCAGCCCGAAGACCTTCAGCTCGCGCAGGTGAGCCTCGATGCCATCAGCGTTGATCCTCAACCTCGCGTAGCCGACCAATAGCTCGTCTGGCAGTTCGAGCGCGACGAACCTCTCCTCGCCGCCCGAGGCGCGATAGCTCTCCGTCCTCGTCTCGATCTCCTCCAGCCTCGAGAGCGGAACGCGGTTCAGCCCGACCTCGCGGCAGCGGATGCACCTGCACCTCAGCCCCTGCGAGCGCAGCCTCGCCTTCGCCAGTTCCCGAAGGTGGGATTTGTCCACGCCCGCCTCGATCAGCTGCACCGGGATGTCCCTCTGGATCCTCTGTATCCTGGCCCACTTCGGCACGAGCGCCTTCATCGCCGCCACGACCTGCGTCGCGCGCTCGGTGTCGTAGGGCTCGTACTCGCCGTGCTTCCAGGAATCGTAGAGCGGCGTGCCCTTGACGACCAGGGTCGGGTAGATCTTCAGCATGTCGGGTCGGAAGCGCTCGTCCTCGAAGACCGTGCGGAACGACTCGATGTCCTTCTCCGGTCCGGCGCCGGGAAGGCCGGGCATGAGGTGGTAGCAGACCTTCAGCCCCTTCTCCTTCGCGACCCTCGTAGCCTCCACCACCTCCTTCACTCCGTGCCCCCGGTGGACGCATCTGAGGATGTTGTCATCCAGTCTCTGGACCCCGAACTCGACGCGCGTCGTGCCGAGGCTCATGCAGTGTTCCGCCATCGCCTCGTCGAACGTGTCCGGCCTCGTCTCGATTGTCAGGCCGATGCAGCGGTGGGGCGCCGTCTCGTTGAGGGCCTGCGCCTCCGCGAGATTCAACGAGTCTCGTTCGTTCATCGCGTCGAAGCAGCCCTTGACGAACCATTCTTGGTAGTCGAGGGGTCGCGATGTGAACGTGCCGCCCATCACGATCAGGTCGATCTTCCCCGTCGCGTGGCCGATCGCCTCGAGCTGCTCCATTCTCTTTGCAGTTTGGCGATGAGGCTCGAACTGATTCGATATCGCCCTCCTCGCCGCCGGCTCCTTGCCGGTGTAGGATTGAGGCGAGTCGTTCTCGACGCCCCCAGGGCAGTAGGTGCAACGGCCGTGCGGGCACGGCGCGGGAGAGGTCATCGTGGCGACCACCGCCACGCCGCTAAGGGTGCGCACAGGCTTGCGGCGCAGCACCTCCTTCACGAGGGGGCGTAGCTCGTCGCTCGCCCTCGCCAGCGTCTCCGAGTTGGGCGGGAGCGTCTCAAAATGCAGCTCGCGGCAGAGCTGTATCTTCCGCTTCTGCAACTGCGCCTTGTCGGCGATCTTGCCGCTCGCGATCTCCGCGAGGAGCGTCTCGTGGAAGTCCACGTCCCCGCCCATGCGCCCTCCGTTTATCATCCTGTCGATTCGGCCGACTACGGGGATCGCTCCTTCGCGATGCCGTAGACGATGCCGACGAGGCTGAAGAGGAGTATGAGCACGCCGGCGCCGGCCAGGAGCACTATGTTGAAGGTCAGCCCGATCACCGAGACGACGACAGCGGCGAGGCTGAGGAGGGCGTACAGCTGCCACTCGCTCAGGCCGAGTATCTTCCTCATCGATGCACTCAGCCGATGTACTTGTCCTGCTCGTTCGGCCCCTTCTTCTTGTCCTTCTCCTCCGGTTTGTAGGACAGGACGTCGATCGCGAGAACGGTCATGATGGGCACTATTCTCAGAATGCCTTTCTCTTCCGGCTTCTCCGGGTCGACCTCTAGCGCGAGAGCGGAGTCGTTGCCGAACTGGGTATAGCCCTTGAACGTGCCGACGGTGACGATCGCCTCCGGCCCGCTGCCCCGGCTGACGACCTTGTACCTCGAACCCTTCGTCAGATTCATCTCCTCTGAACTCTGGCACCTGACATCGGCCATCTTCATCCCTCCTCGATCAGCTTCTGCAGGTGGTCGACGGTCTTGCGGTACGAGTCCATCGCCATCTCGACGTTCGCCTCGGTGAAGTTCCAGGCCTTGGACAGGTCCCCGTAGCGGACGCGGTAGCCCTTCTTCCTCTCCTTGCCCTTCTCCACGTCGACCTCCTCCAGCAGGTCGATGCCCTTGAGCTTGTTCAGATGCCGGTAGATCGTCGGCTTGGTCGTCTTGAGCTTGGCGGCGAGCTCCTCGACCGTCCAGGCGCGCTTCATGCTGCCGAGGAAGCACTCGAGGAACATCTTGTACGGCACGCTCTCCTGGATGCTCTTCGCCTCGGTCTTCGGATCGTATCCCTTGGGAAGGTAGCCGATCATCACCAGGAACTGGAGCGCGACATCATCGGCATCGTCCAGCGGTGTGAGCGGCGTGTTGCTGACAACCTGAAGTTCGAACATTTTATCGGCTCCGGTTATCATTTTCAATCCTAGTTATTGTTTTCCATCGTCTGGAGCTTCTCTGATCGCTCGCGGCGGCCTTCACGATTGAGAACCCGATGGCAAGGGTCTGGGGCGGAGTCTTTTCCCCGTTAAGGTCACTAGCCCGCTCTTCTTGTACAACTAGGACACTGAATGGACAAGAATAGAGAAGCAATTTATACCATCCGACCTTTCGAATGATTGAGGGGTAGATCCCTTTGAACAAGAAGATAGCAATTGCAGCAGTACTGGTCGTTGCGATCGTCGTCGTCGCAGCAGTCGCCGTCATCTTCTGGCCGAAGAGCTCGCAACCGACCAACGTCATTTACTGGACTCAGATTGCGCCCGTGCAGCAGAAGGCGAACCTCCAGTCGGGAACGGTGCAGGGAGCCGTCAGCTGGGAGCCCTATGTCTCGGACTCGCTGGTCGACGGGACAGCGACCGTAGTTAAGTGGTCAGGTCAGATCTGGCCTCACCACCCGTGCTGCGTCGTGGCGGTCAGGTACTCGACGACGTTCTCTAAGAACGCCACCGACATGGACCTCGTCGCCCGCGTGCTGAGGGCGCACATTGATGCCACCAACTGGATCGTGAAGACGTACCAGGAAGGCTCCGGGGCGAACTACACTGCCCTGCTGAATATGGGGGCCGTGTTCAGCCTGCGCAATACCACCGTGGTCGCATCTGCGCTCGCTGACACCGAGTACGACTACAACCTGACCACGGATGTGAAGGTTGCCCTGACGAACTTCACGGAGATGTTCAAGAGCCTCGGGCAGTTCAGCGATCCGAGCAGCTACGGCGGCTACTCCACAGCGTCGGCCTTCATCAACGCGACCGTGGACACGAGCTACTTGACCGCGGCGATGTCCGTCACGCCCAGCGCGTCCATACTTGGGACGGTCAGGCTCGGATACCTCAACGGCGACCTTCACCAGTTCGCTCGCGTGGTCGCGTCGAACACAACCATCTGGGGCGGACAGACGCTGTTTGAGAAGTACGGTGTGCACATCACGTCGCCCGGCCCGTACGCCAACGGTCCGGCGGTCATGGGCGGCTTCGCGGCAGGCGTGATCGACATGGGATACCTCGGCGCGCCGCCTGCGATCCTGCTGAAGATCAACGCCGGCACCGCGATTGATATCGTTGCGCTGGCGAATGCGGAAGGCTCGGCGATCATCGCGAAGAGCCCGATCACCAGCCTAGCGGACCTGGTCGGCAAGACCGTGGCAACTCCTGGACCTGGGTCGATACAGCACCTCCTCCTGATGTACTACGTGACCCAGCAGGGCTACCAGCTGAAACTCTCGGGGACGTAGTCCCCGCAAACCCTTTTCTCCCTTCATTTGTTTAAGGTGCCACAATGAGCGACGGGTCGCGCTACCTTTTTGGGATAATAAAGAAGGAACAGGCCAGGTCGCTCTCGATCAAAATCGCGATCACTGTCGCCTCGCTCGTAGTCTTCATCATCGTCTGGTGGTTGATCGCCCTCCAGCTGGACTTGGCCTACGTGCCGACGCCTGACAAGGTATTCGCAGCCTTCATCGACTCTTTCCAGACGCCGGACATCGTCCTCGGCACGACGATGTGGGACAACATCGGCGCCAGCCTGGAGCGCTTCGCCATCGGGTTCGCCCTGGCCTTTCTGCTGGCCCTGCCGATCGGCCTCCTAATGGGCTACTTCCACTTCGCGGACATGTTCCTAATGCCGCTGGTCGAGATCTTCCGCCCGATACCTCCGATAGCGTGGGTGCCGGTCTTCCTGCTCATCTTCAGCGTGTTCTGGGGACCGGTAATGGTCATCCTCATTGGCGTCTTCTTCCCGTTGCTCTCCAACGTCATCTTCGGCGTCAGGTCAGTCGACAAATCGCTCATCGACGCGGCCAAGACGATGGGCGCGAAACGGACCCAGATGTTCAGCAAGGTGATCCTCCCGTACACCGTGCCCTACCTGATGACCGGTATCACCATCGGCCTCGGGATCGGCTGGATGTGCATCGTCGCGGCGGAGATGATCGGCGCCGTAGGCGGAGGCGTAGGCTACTACATCCAGTACACCGAGAACATCGGCAAGTTCGACTACATGTACGCCGGAATGGCCGTCATCGCGATCCTCGGCATACTCACCGTCGGCGTGAGCAGAATCGTCGAGAAGCAGCTGAACAGAAGGATGGGGATCAAATGATACTCTCGATCCGCAACCTGACCAAGAAGTTCCCCACCGAGGACAAGGACCTCGTGGCAATCCAGGACTTCAGCCTTGACATCGAGGAGGGGGAGTTCGTCTGTGTGCTCGGCCCATCGGGCTGCGGCAAGACGACGCTGCTCCGCATCATCGCCGGCCTCGAGTCCGCTTCTGGCGGGGAGATACTCTTCGAGGGCAGGCCGATCGCAGGACCCGGCTCTGACCGAGGTATGGTGTTCCAGGAGTTCGCCCTGCTGCCCTGGAGGAACGTCCGCCGTAACATCGAGTTCGGACTGGAGATAAAGAAGGTGCCCCCGGAGGAGAGGAGGAAGATCTCCGACAGGTACATCGACCTCGTCGGGCTGAAAGGTTTCGAGAGGGCCTACCCATGGTCGCTGAGCGGGGGGATGAAGCAGCGCGTCGGCATCGCCAGGGCGCTCGCGAACGACCCCGCCATCCTGCTCATGGACGAACCGTTCGGAGCGCTCGACGCGCAGACGCGCAACCTGATGCAGAAGGAGCTGCTGCGCATCTGGAGGGAAACGAAGAAGACCGTTGTGTTCATCACCCACTCGGTGGACGAGGCCGTCTACCTCGCGGACCGCATTGTGTTGATGACGTCGAGGCCGGCGACAGTCCGCGGGATAGTCAAGATATCCTGGACCAGGCCGAGGGACCGCGCCTCCGTCGAGTTCGCCCAGCTGAGGAAGGAGATCCTCGAGCAGCTGGAACGCGAGGTGTCCTGCACTCCGCCGATAATCACGCCTACAGAGCTTTCTTCGCCGCAACCTCGATCGCCCTGAGGACCGAGTCCTTCGGGATGACGACCGACACCGGTATCGTGAGTATCTTCTCGACCGTCGAGGCGACGATCGGCGCGCAGACGACCGCCAGCGCGCCGTCCCTCTCCGCCAGAACGGCGGCGATGATCGCCTCCTCCATCGTCTGGGCCGGATACTCCTTGACGCGCATGCTCTTGTCCGCCACCTGGACGATGCGCTCCTCGATCTTGTTCAGCACGCCCCTCGCGGCGATGACGGCCACGAACGGACCTTGCGGCGTCTTCTCCATCTGGCGCACCGCGCGCATGACGCTCCTCACCGTGCGCAGGTTCGGCTCCCGCCTCTCCTGCAGTATCTTGTAGATCGTGCTCGGAGAAATGGCGGTCCGCGAGCAGAATTCGTTCACGCTCATGTCCAGATCGTTCTGAAGCACCGACCGCAGCGCGTCCCCGAAACCGTCCGGACCGCGCATGATGCCGGCGATCAGATTGTCAACCAGCGACACTCTCAACCCTCCTTCCGTACGTACTTGGCGGCATTCGACCCGGCGACGCATCCCTGGCCCACCGCCTTGGCCAGCTGCCACGGCTCGCCGGTGACGTCCCCGCAGGCATACAGCCCCGGGACCTCCGTCTCCATCCTTTCGTTGACCTTGATCAGTCCCGACGGATCGGGCAGCAGTCCGAGGTCCAGGGCAAGGTCCACCGAGCCCTTCGCACCGAGCTCAATGAAGACGCCGTCGACCTCCAGCCTGCTCCCGTCATCGAGCTCCAGTCCGGTCACAACATCGTCACCGACAACCTTCGTCGGTCTGCTCGGCGCGACCACTCTGGCCTTCGTCTGCCTGACTTTGCTCATGAGCTGGTCGGAGACGCTCGGTTGATTGGAGACCCAGTAGACCTCGGAGGCATACTCGGTGAGCAATATCGCTGAGGATGCGGCCGTGCTCTCGTCCCCGATCACTGCCACCTTCCGTCCCCTGAAGAAACCGCAGTCGCAGGCGGCACAGTAGCTGACGCCCTTTCCGAGGAACTCCTTCTCACCGGGAACGTTGAGCTTCGCCCTCGATACGCCTGGTGCGAGGACGAGCGCCTTGCAGCGCAACTCGACGTCGTGGTCCGTCGTGACGACGAACGAATCGTCCTTCCTCTCCGTCCTGAGCACATCCTCCTCGAAGAACTGCGCTCCGAAGCGCTTCGCCTGCTCGATCCCGAAGGCGAGGATCTGCGCCCCGTCCGTCTTCGGCATCCCGAGGTAGTTCTCGACGTGCGCCTTGTTCAGGCC
>JAJRAL010000132.1 GCA_028679935.1 Methanomassiliicoccales archaeon
CGGCGCCGAACCAGGGCTCCCTCCGTGCAGCACGACAGCCAGGAAGAGATGGTCACCCTTCTCGATGAGGATCATTTTCTCCCCGAAGTCAAGACGTTGCAGGTGCGTCGCCGACTCGTCCTTGAACGAATCCTTGACGAAGCTTTGGAGCGCGATCAGCATCGAGCTGAGGATCTCGTCGTCCATGCCTGGCTTGAGGCGGCGGGTCTGGTGGGCGATCAGGCGCCCGTCCTCGTAGATGATGAAGACCTCGTCGACCGCTGCCCTCTTATTGCGTACGAGGAAGAATGCGAGCAGGGCGGCGAGGACAATCGCCGAGAGCACGATGAGGAGGACGGTGTCGCTCTGCGGGACCACCGCAACCGAGATCATGTAGTGGCCAGTCGTATAGTTGTTCTGGGAGTCGTCGACCGCTACGATCCAATATGAGATGGTGGCGGCGTGGTTCACTCCCGGGATCTCCGCTTGGAAGTGGCTCGCTGAGCCCTGCAGCGTCATCTGCACCACCTGCTCGGTCCCGTTGTCTATCTTGTAGTGCAGCCAAACGGAGTCGAGGCCCATTGTGTCTGATACGTTCGCTGAGATGACCATCACCTGGTCAAGTCCGACCGAGCCTGATATCTCGTCAAACGCGACCGTCGGAGGCGTCCTGTCGAGGGTTATCTCGCGGTATGCCGTCGCGATCGATCCGTCGTTGTCGCGCACGCGGAGCGCTATGAGGTAGACGCCGTCCTCAACGAAGGCGTGGTCCACGGTCTTTGACGAGGAGTAGGATGTGAATCCTCCGGCGTCGTCGAAGTTCCAGCTGAACTCCAAGGATGCGTCGTCCGAAGGCGTGTCCCAGGATTGGGAGGCGTCGAATCGGACTGTCTGCGAACTCTGATTCCGGTAGCTGAACTGGGCGTGGGGCTGGAGGTTGACGACCTCGATTGCCAGATAGGCGCTCGCCTGGGTGTATCCATCATCGTCGAACACTCTGACCATGATGTGGTAAGTCCCCATCTCAGGGTAGGAAAGCGAAGTGTGGTTGAACTCGGTGTCCATCTCTTTGGTGAAAGTGCCATCGTAGTGGAGGTCGTACTCATAGCCGGTGATGTTCTCGACGGTCTTGATCGCATAGACGTAGATCTGGAACGTCTCATCCTCGTTGTAGGTCTGCTTCGTCGGGGCCGCGATGACCGAGATGATGACCGGGCTCGTGTCGAGAACGACGATCTGGTGGCTGGTAGAGTTCCAGGATCCGTCGACCTCGTGCACCGTCAGCGAGACCGTGTACGTTCTGTTCCTCAGGTAGGCATGGGTCGGATTCTTGAGGGTCGAGGTATTGCCGTCCCCCAGGTCCCAGAACCACGAGACGAGATAGTTGAAGCTCTGAGATCCATCGACGAACGTGATATCCTCTTTCTCGTGCGGTGTGGAAGGCAGGATCGAGAACGCGACCCTCGGATCGACGTTCCCCGCGTGGACCCAGGTTGAGGTGAAGTTCGTGCTGCCGTCGTCATCCCTCACGGTCAGCACAACTAGGAAGTCGTCGGAGCGGTTGTAGATGTGGCTGATGTCCTTGCCATAAGCCAGATGCTCGTCGCCGAGGTCCCATGACCAGTTGACGATTGCGTCAATCGGTGTCGTCGAGGCGTCGTAGAAGAATGTCACATTTCCTTCGATGCAGGGAGTGTTCGTGAATGCCGCCGTCGGCCTCATGTCCAGGATGACGATCTGGTACGATACCCAGTTCGGTGAGCCATCCCCGTCGACGACCGATAGCACGACGTCGTACGTGCCGTTGTCAAGGTAAACGTGAGTGGTGTTCCGGTCGGTCGATTGCTCGCCGTCGCCGAAGTTCCATAGCCAGGACTGCAAGCCATCGTGTGCGGAGCTCGTATCATTGAACCAGACCGTCGAGCTCTCGTTAGTCGAGTTCGGCCCAAATGTGAAGTTCGCGGTCGGCACCGAGTCGGTGATACTAATCCATTTCGAGGTCGAGTTGATCGAGGCGTCGATATCCTCCACGGTCAGAGTGACCTTGTAGTAACCGTTGTTCTGATAGGTCTGGTCGGCATCGCCGGTGTCGCTCGTGTTGCCATTCCCGAAGTCCCAGTGCCAAGCGACAACCTCGTCGTACGCCGACGAGTTGTCCGCGAAGTGCACCGGCAGACCCTCCATCTGCGTCTCGGGCGACCACTCGAAGTCGGCGATCGGCGTCGAATCGAGGACAGTAACTAGGACACTGAACTCGGACGTATTGCCGTCCGCTTCCGTCACGGTCAGCTCGACCACGTAAGGCGCGGACCGGTTGTGAGCGAAGACATGGGTCGCGTTCCTCAGAGATGAGGCCATCCCGTCCCCGAAGTCCCAATGCCAGCTGACGACCCCGTCGTAGCTGGTCGAAGTGTCGTTGAATTGTACGGTAGTCCCCTCGATGGGAGAGGTGTTCGAACAAGTGAAGTTCGCAACCGGGGCGATGTCACCGACGAACACGTCGTGGAAAACCGAGTCAGGGCTCCCGTCCAAGTCGGTGACCGTGAGGACGACTGTGAAGGTGCCATCATGGACGTACTGGTGTTGGACCGACTGGCCGGATCCGAACTCCCCGTCGCCGAAGTCCCATGCCCAACTCACGATCGGGTCATGAAGGTAGGTCGAATGGTCGGTGAAAGTGTAGTTGTTGCCCTCGAGTATGCTCGGTGGCGCGTAGGTGAAGACCGCAACGGGGGAGGTGTCTTGGACCGTGATGAGCCTGGTCACCTCGGTCATCCCACCGTCATCGTCCCAGACGCGGAGCCTTACTGAGTAGGTGCCGTTCTGCTGGTAGGTGTGCGTCGCGTGGCTGGAGGTCGAGAAGCCGCCGTCGCCGAAGCTCCAGTTCCAGGCGACGATCGCGTCAGGATATGAGGTCGAGGTGTCGTTGAAGTACGCGACGGTCCCCTCAACGGGCGAGGTCGGCTCGTAGTTGAAGTTCGGCGTCGGATTGCGGTCGGTGACGATGATTGTGAGGTTGCTCCAGTTGCTCAGGCTGCCACGGTCCGTTACCTTCAGGGAGACGTGGTAGGTGCCGTTGTCCATAAAAGTCGCATAGGCCGTCACGCCGGTCTGCATCGAACCGTTGAGGGTCCACTGGTACGCCAGCGAGCTCCGGTCGGAGTAGGAATCGGTGCTGCCTACTCCTGAAAATGTTATCTGCTGTCCCTCGGGCGCGGTGTAGAATGAAGCAGTGGCGTTGGCCCGCGGGACGAAGTTGTGCTCCGCCCAGACGCTCAACGACCTCGAATCCGGCGCGGAGCTGACCACGTCGCTCCTCAGATCGTTGCTCACATCATCCGCGTGGACATCGGCAACGATTCCACCGGAGGTCCAGTTGAAGGCGTTCTTGAATGCGAGATCCCCCGTGCGAAGATAGCAGGCGACCTCGGGGAGTCGCTGGAATCCGATGACGAGGTCGTCCAGGCCGTCATCGTTGATGTCGCCGCTCGCAATCGTTTCGCCCATGTCCTGCAGGTGAATTGTCGCGTGCGGGCTGCCAGGAGGCAGCGAGAATCCGTTGGCTGTGGGTTGCCGGTAGATCAACAGGTGGCCGGACGCGTCCAGCACCGCCAGGTCCTTCCACGCGTTGCCACCGAAGTCTCCCATCGCCATGCGCAAGTATGAGGTGCCTGCGATGGTCTGGCTCGGGGCTTCAGTGTAGTAGTCCCCAGGCGAGCCCGAGGCGGACCTGAAGAACAACTCTATGCCCGAGGTCACGGAGTTGAGGGCGGCGACATCGTACGGATAGCCATCCGCGTTGAATTCCGCGAACGCGATGTCCGTGATGGTTCCCGCGGTCCCTCCGCCCAACGTCTCGTTCAGGTCGAGCCTGAACATCGTGGCGTCGAGAGTGTTGTAGAGAATCTTGACCCCATTCTGCGATCCGATGAGCAGGTCGTCGTATGAATTGCCGCGGACGCTGGCCTTGGCGAGTCTCGACGCGCCGGTCATATTATGAAAGACCGTGATGGAGGGCGTCGTGCCGCTCAGCAGCCGGTCGTCGGTGTACACACTGACTGTTTTGGAGCCCTGGTTGAGAACAGCCAGGTCATCGTAGGCGTCTCCATCAAACCCACCGAACGCGACGTCGACCGGTCCAGCTTCGGTCGTCAGCGTCCTGGTCCAGCCAGTGGTCGCGTTGTAGAGGACAACCTCGCTGGAAGTGGGCAGAAGGACCGCGACGATCCTGTGGCCACTGATGGTTCCGGTCGCCATCTGACCAACGTCGTCGCTGCCGAAGAAGACATTCCTGTCGGAATTGCCGCTAAGATTCGAGATGATGGGAAACAGTTCGAATGACCCGTTCGCTGAGGTGCGACCGGACGAGAGGACGACGAGGAGCTCCTTTCCGGGAATTGAACGGTCCACTATTGCTCGGATAGGGTTCTCGTTCACGGGGACGTAGACGTCCGGCCGCCCGCCGTACCATCCACCCGCTCGTTTGAATGAAACCGAGAGGTTCGAGGAATCCTTTGAGAGAGCCATGAGTGCATTGGCGCTTCCCGCTGCTACGGTGTCAGCATCAACGAATGAGACGCCATCCTGGACATGGAGATACGCTTGAGAGTCCGGTTCGAGCCAATTGAGAGTCGAATTGTATAGAAAGATCTCGACCTGCGAGTTCGCATTGTCGGCATGAATCAGGTCGGCTCTCCCATCGCCGTTGACGTCTTTGAGCGCAACGTCTGCAGTCGCGGTGGAAGGAATGTGGAACGAAGTTTGGGTCCAGGTTGAAGAGGAGGTTGTGTGGTTCAGGATTTGGACATATGAGCCTGCCATTTCCCCGACAACAAGCTCCTCGAGCCCGTTTCCATCAAAATCGGCTCCTGCGATGAACTCGCTGTCCTTCAGAACACCAAGGTTGATCGGCTTCCTGCTCGAGATTGTCAGAAATGGGTAGCTCCAAATGTTGACCGAATCGTCGACGTCAAGTGGGGAATTACCCTCACAGACGACCGCCACGGAATTGTTGGTAGAGTAGGTGAAATGGCCTATCAGCACCTCGTGTGGAAAGGCTGTCGACAGCACCTTCGCCAGCGCAGATGCAGGATTGAACGAATTGTCGTGCTGGAAGAAAAGCGTCACATAGGGATCCTCGCCAGAGTTGCTGTTGCTGACGGCAATATCATTCGCACCATCGCCGTTCAGATCCCCGATCGCGATTCCCTGGATGTCGACCATGTCTGACTTCGTCATCTGCCAGGGGATGCTATTGAAGCTTCCATCAGCAGAACGGTTGTAGAAGAAGATCGCCGTCGAGTTGACCGCGACAATATCCTTGAATCCGTCGTTGTTCACATCCCCGATCTGGAAATCCACCATGCCAGGGGGGGCGAGGAACGAACTCGCGTAGTCGTTGAAGACCGTCCCGTTCCGGAACAGAAGGCTCGGATCGTATTGCAGCTCGGACGGCGAGGTGCTTGTAGCTCCGCTCGCGGGCGAAGCCTCGGCAAGCGGAATGGTGGGCACCAGCAGAATGAAGGCCAGTGCTAGCACTAAAGTGAGCGTGACCCCCCTGCTCAACCCCTGCATTGCTCCCATCCCGGTTCAAAGAGTATCGCCTCCTGGAGATATAAACTGCTTGGGCCTGGCTGCCCGAACGTCAACCTGAGAATCGCTCGGCTAGATTCGCACCTCGCGTATCCCCCAAGAGAATCGCCGGCGAGTCTCTTCCACGATACTCAAATGGGGTAATCACAAATGAGAGCGGCGTCGTGGCCAGTTATATAGCAATAGCACGAATCGACGGGCATGACAGAGGGATGGAGGGAGCTTCGACTGATGCGTTTGGCGATCGACCCGGACGTGAGGGGGGTGTTGCGCGTGACCTCCTCCGCGCCGTTGACGATCGGCTCGATAGCCGGGAGGTTGGGGATGGGTGAGAGTCGCGCCTATCGTCTGATCCAGAAGATGTCGCGCCACGGAATGCTCCGCAAGATATCGACGAACGGTTCGCGCGGCGCGCTCTACGGCCCGAACGTGAGGGCGATCGACCTCAGCCTAGGGCACGATGGGCTTGGCATCGTGGTAGAGTATCTGGATGGCCGCAAGGTCGCGAAGCGGATGACCCAGCGGCAGTGCACGAACTAGCGTTCGACGGCTCTCTCGATCGTCGAGTAGAGAGCCTCGGCGGTGCGCTTCGCCTCGTCCTTGTCGGAGGCCGGGTGCAGTAGGAGCCTGCCGTTCGGGTAGAGGGTGTACTCCGCCTTTGCCTTCCTCGCTATCAGCATCACGCCCTGCTCGTCGACCGAGTAGCCGGCGCCCTTCAGCGCCTCCGCGGCCATTGCCAGATCGTACCTCTTGCTCTCCTGCGGCACGGCGGCGAGCGCGTTCGATTCGCAGACCCGGACAAGCTTGAAGCGCATCCTAGCTCCCCTTCGTCAGGTAGGCCTTGACCTCGCGTTTGAAATCGTCGAGCGCCCCCTCGTTGACGAGCGTCTCGTCGGCCGTGGCGATGAGGTTCCCCAGTCCCCAGGAAAGCTCCCTCTCCTCCCTCACCAGGAACTCCTCCCAGGTCTTCGGCGCGTCCTTCCTTCCGCGGCGCTGGAGGCGCTCGTACCTCGCCTTCTGGGAAGACTGGATCGCGAGCAGCTTGACGTCCCCGCCGAAGGCGTTCTTGAAGACGCGGAGCTCGTCCGTACCGCGGCTCCCGTCGATGATCGTCCTCTCGGCCCGCACCTTCTCGGCGCTCCTCCTGGCCCAGATGTCGTAGCCGTGTATCTTCCTCTCCGCGTCCGCGTAACCGCCGACCGAGCGATCGTCCGAGCCTATTCCCTGCTTGGCGGCCCACTCCCTGACAACGTCGCCCATCCGGACGACCTCGTAACCTAGTGTCCTGGCAACTTCGACGAACTCCTCCTTGCCCGCCCCGGGCATTCCGGCCAAGACGATTATCTTCATGAACTCACTCCAACAGCAGGCGCGTCGCCTTGAGAAGGTCCTCCACTTTAATCTCCATGCCGGTGCCGAAGCTCAGGGCCTCGGCGTGCTCCGGCGCATCGATCCCGGCCAGCGCGGCATAGCGCGGGCAGATGCCGAGCAGGTACGCGAGAGCGATGTCCTTCTCGCTCCCGCCGTTCGGCGCGAACCTGCTGAAGACATCGGGCCGGGTGTATTCCCCTGACGTCCTAACGAACGACGGCTCGATCCCTGCGAGCCTCTCCAGCTTCTTCATCGCATCCGCGCAACCTAGTCCATTCAGACAGCCCGACACTGGAACTGGATCGATGCCGAGCCGGGAGCACTGTTCGAGCAGTCTCGCCGCCCCTACGGCATCGAAGCCGGCCACGATCAGGGCCGCGTATCCCGGAGCATCCGCGACAAGGACCCCCGGTTCTTCGACCCCTTCCGCCATGACCGTCGGCGGCTCGTTGTACTTGAGGAACGTCCGGCAAGGCCATGGGCAGCTGCGGCAAGCGGAATCCCGGTGCACGATCTTCGGAGTGTCCTTGAGGTCGATGCCGGGGAGAACTGAGCCAATCCCACTCCTGCCCGCGATTCTTGCGATCGCATCCCTCTGAAGTGAACGGCATGAATCGAACATCGCGTCTGGATCGGAGACCGAAAGCTCCCCCAGACCCCGGGAGCAGACCGCCTTCAGGTTCATCGAGCCGAATCTCGCCCCGAGCCCGATCTTGTCTCCCTCCGACCAGTGGTCCACCACGACCTGCGCGGCCCACATCCTCTGCTCTCCCGCCGGACCGATCGAGAGGACCTGGATGCGATCGTCGCCTTGTTCCGAGCGGATTCCGTCCGCCGTCCTCCATGTGTCCTTTCCCCACCATTCACCGGCGGGCAATAGGTCGGCGATCCCGTCGCGCAGCCAAAGATAGACCGGCTCGAGCGCCTTTCCGTGTAGAATCAGAAAATCGAAGCCCGACAGCTTGAGCTCCGCCCCGGCGAAGCTGACTATCGGTGAGTGAACGAGACGACCCAAGTCCGGTGAGAACATCGTCGCCGTGGCGAGTGCGGAGCCGGGTACCATGGTCGCGGTGAACGGTCCGGTGCCGAGCACGATCGGATCCTTCTCCTGGAACCTTCGCCAGAGCAGGGAGGCGACGCCCGTACCTCCGACCCCATCTAGGACCAGGGAATCGTCTAGACCGATCTCAGCGATCTCCATCTTCGCCAGGTCGACGACCAGGAGCTTGCCGTTCCACAGTCCAGTCATCGCTCCCCCTCCGAGAGACACCTCGTTGGGCAGATCTCCACGCAACGGGGTCTGTCGCCTTCGCACATGTCGCAGGCGGGCCGGAGCATGATCGGTTTAGATCCGACGCCGTCGCTGGTACGTCCCGCTTTGACCAATTCGACTCCCTCTGGCCGTCCGAGCAGAAGGTCCCCGTTCGCCCTCTTGATCATCACCCCGAAGTAGCCG
>JAJRAL010000061.1 GCA_028679935.1 Methanomassiliicoccales archaeon
GCTGGGCCACTACCCGACCTTCGTGGTGACCGGGAACGTGCCTGTAGTCGTGCGCGAATCCCTTCTTCCGAAGCTGTTGAACATCGGGGAGCGAGCGGTCGAACGCTCGCTCGAGCTGTTCGGGGGCATGATCGGCCCGTTCTGCATCGAGTGCATCGTCACGGACAACCTCAGCGTCAAGGTCTTCGAGGTGTCCTCGCGGATCGTCGCGGGCACGAACCCGTTCGTCTCCGGGTCCCCCTACTCGGACCTTCTCGGCCCCTGCATCTCTTCTGGTAGACGCATCGCGCAGGAGCTGAAGTACGCGAAAGAACACGACCAGCTGGAGGAGATCCTGTCGTGACGCAGTACTACTTCATCCTCGCAGACGCGGAGCTCGAGCTGATACCGCCCGAGCTTCAGAGGGAACGGAGCATCCTCAGCAGCGCGCGCATGCGCGGGAAGGCCCCCGAGAAGATACTCCTGGATGCTTCCCACCACCATCCCGCCTTCGTCAAGCTGAAGGAGTCAGAGAGGCGCGGCCGGCCGGACATAGTGCACTTCTTTCTGATGCTCGCGATGGACTCCGACTTGAACGCCGCGGGAAAGCTGAAGGTGTTCGTGCACACGAGGAACAACGACGTGATCGCGGTCAAACCAGAGACGAGGCTCCCGCCTCACTACCCGCGCTTCGTCGGGCTCATAGAATCGCTGTACGAGCAGAGAGTCGTCCCGTCCAGGGAGAACGCGCTGCTCGAGCTCAGGAACGACGTCCCGCTCGAGACCTTGGTGGCGGCGCTCAAGCCCGACAAGGTGTTCGTCCTCGACCCGACTGGGAGGGAATCATCTCTGGAACTCGAGTGCGCCGATGTCGAGGGAAGAACGATTGTCGTGATCGTCGGCGGGTTCTCGAAGGGCGATTTCAGGACGGACATCTCGAAGTTCAATCACGAGAAGATCTCGCTAGGCACCAGGCAGATGAAGGTGTGGACAGTCACCTCGAAAGTCCTGTGCGCGATCAGCTGGGCGATGAAGCCGCCTTGCCCACGACCCGGCCCGGAGGCCGAGGTCAAGACCCCAAAACCTTCAAAATCTCGTCGCGCTCCGAAAAAGAAAGCGGAGCAGAGCGATTCCCCGTGATCGAGCGCGATTTCTTCCGCCCAGGGATCATCCTTCCGATGACCGCTGCGGAAATGCCCTCTCTCCTCAGCGCCATCACGTACTTCTCAGCGTCATCCATCTTGAATGTTGCCAAAAGCGCGCCCGAGCCCAGCAGGCCGAGCGGGTCGAGGTGGTATTTCGCGCATATCCTCTTCGTCTCCATCCTGACGGGGACCATGTCCTCCAGGAACTCGACGGAATTTCCCGATGCGAGCGAGAGCTCGTACACCCCCATCCGGACGCCGCCCTCGGTCGGGTCGTGCATAGCGGACACCTTGTGCCTGAGCGCGATCTCAGCCTCCGGCACGACCGACAGTCCAGGGTCGCGGAGGTAGTTCGCCGCCCTGTCAACGAAATACTTGTGAAAGACGCGGAGGAGGTCCGAGCGCTTCTCCCTCGCGATCGCTGCAGTGCCTTCGATCCCCGCCGCCTTTGTGAGCACGATCGCATCTCCCGTCCTTGCCCCCGAGCTGGTGATAGGCTTCCGCCCGTCGAGTACCCCGTGCATGTCCCCGACCACGATGGGATGATCGATCCCCGGGGTGACCTCGGTGTGCCCACCGGTGACTGCTATGCCGAGCGACTTCGCGGCTGAGGAGATCTGCTTGAAGATGTCTTCGACGAGTGACTCCTTCGAACCTTCAGGGAGGAGTATCGCCGCCTGGAACCACGCCGGTCGCGCCCCCCGGGTCGCGATGTCGTTCGCGTTGACATGGACCGCATACCAACCGATCATGTCGGATGCGTACGTGACGGGGTCCGTCTTCAGGACGAGCAGACTTCTCCCGAGCTTCACGACCGCGGCGTCCTCTCCGATGGAAGGGCCGAGGACGACCCTCGGATCGTGCGCTCCCCTGAGTCTCAGGAGCCGCTTGAGGGTGTCGGGCGGCAGCTTGCCCGTGCTGAGTTGCATCGCGCTTTCGAAGCGTTTCTCTGGATAAATACCGTTTGGGCGGGCGCGAAGCCATGCGCCAAAACTGGTCACCAATGCTTTATATTGGTCATGTGTTTGCCGGTCAGGCGATTTCCATGATCTCCGAACGCGTGAAGCGGATCCAAGAATCCGGCACGATGAAGATGAAGGAGCTGGCCGGCCAGAAGAAGAAGGAGGGCAAGAAGATCATCTCCTTCACGGTCGGCGAGCCAGACTTCGATACGCCGAAGCACATCGTCGAGGCGGCAAAGAAGGCCCTCGACGAGGGCAAGACGAGGTACCTGGACGCGCCCGGGCTGCCCGAGCTAAGAGAGGCGATCGCGGCCCGCGCCAAGGGCGAGAATGGAATCCCCTGCGACTCGTCGAACGTCCTGGTAACCCCCACCAAACAGGCGATATTCGAGACGATCATGGCCACGATAAACGAAGGGGATGAAGTCA
>JAJRAL010000174.1 GCA_028679935.1 Methanomassiliicoccales archaeon
CGCCATCGAAGGCGACAGCATGGTGGCGCTCAGCTGGAACGAGGTGAACTACTCCGGGCCTGGCGCTCTCGTCTATCATCTGTACCGCGACGGCAATCTCATCTGGAACGGGAGCGCGACTGCCAGCGTGGACTCTCCCCTGACGAAGGGCGTGCAGTATTCCTATTGCGTTTCCGCCTCGAACGATATCGGTTTCGGCCCGAACAGCAGCGCGGTCCTGGCCACGCCGTTCGGCGTACCAGACGCTCCTTGGGGATTGATCGCGACCTCAGGTGATGGTCGGATTTCGCTCGGCTGGGACTCGGTCAATTACAGCGGGCCGGGGATCGTGGTCTACCACCTGTTCAGGAACGGCGTGTTGATCTGGAATGGGAGCCTCCTCCTTCTCGAGGACGTCGGTCTGACCAATGGCATCTCCTACGAGTACTGCGTGTCGGCCTCCAACTCGGTCGGCTGGAGCGCGAACTCCTCGTCCGCGAGCACGAGCCCGGAGGGTCCGCCTACATCCCCGGTCGGGCTGCGCGCGGAAGCGGGCGACGGCTTCGTGCTGCTCTACTGGAGCGTTCCGCAATACGCAGGACCGGGGACTCTCACGTACCATCTCTACCGCAACGACACGCTGATCTGGAGCGGAGAGGGTCTGGAGCACAACGACACGATGGTCATGGATCTCATAGAGTACTCCTACCAGCTCGCCGCCGAGAATGCCATCGGTCAAGGGCCGAACTCCTCAGCGGTCCACGCTACACCGATGCCAAAGGAGATGACGCCGACCGTCCCGAGGGATCTGAACGCAACTGCAGGCGTCGGCAATGTCACCCTGAGGTGGGATGCGCCGAGCCACAGCAACGCTTCGGCGGTAATCGGCTACAACGTATCCTACGGCGATTCCCCGCTCTCGTTTTCGAACAATCTGACAACGGACGGGCTCTCCTGCGTCATCGGCGGCCTCCAGAAGGGACGAGAGTATTGGTTCGCCGTCTCAGCTCGGAACGCCGCGGGCGAAGGGCCGGCATCCGAAGCGATATCGGCCATACCATACGGAAAGCCAGACGCTCCGACGGGTCTCAACCTCGTCGCCGGCAACGAGCGGATCGGGATGAACTGGACCGCTCCTCCGTATTCCGGCCCGGGAACGCTCACCTACCACGTCTTCCGTGACGGAGCGCTGATCTGGTCCGGCGGCTCCCTCGTCTATCAAGACCTCGGGCTGATGAAAGGTCGATCGTACTCGTACGAGGTGTCCGCGAACAACAGCGTCGGCCGGGGACCGAACTCGACTTCGGCAACGGCCACTCCATTTGGTGTCCCCTCCGTTCCGCGCGGCCTCAACGCGACCCCGAGCGACCTCGGCCTGACACTGAACTGGAGCCTCCCGACGTATGTCGGTCCGGGCACGTTCACATATCACCTCTATCGCGACGGACTGGCGCTGTGGAACGGCACCGCGACAAGCTTCCTCGACGCCGGCGCGATCGACCACCAGTGGCACAACTACACTGTAGTCGCGAGCAACTCCGTCGGGCACGGGGACAACGCGACCGCCATCCAAGCGAAGCTGGACGCGGTCGTCATCAATCCCGCCGATTACACCGCGATCTTCGCCGTCGCCGGTGCGGCCTCGGTGCTCGCGGTTCTGATGGGAGCATTGATGGCCTGGAGCGCGCGCAGGAAGAGCTAGTGATGTCGTTCGTCGTTTGGGCTCAGGGGAATTGAAAGAAAAGTGCGAGGGCACGAGGCCCTCTGGGTTTGAAGGCAGTTCTCAGCATGATGATGCGGGTCCTCGCCTGCCTATGCCTCCTTCCACGACATCAGCTTCGACGACAGAAGCGCGAAGAACACACCTATCGCGAGCACGATTGCTAGGTTGATCAGCGCCGATCCGGTGTTGCCGTAGACCATCGTGTCCCTCAGTCCGTTGTTCAGGTAAGTCAGCGGCATGAAGTACGCCGCCGCCTGGAGGAAGCCCGGGTACGACTCGATCGGGAAGAAGCTGCCCGCGAGGAACATCATCGGGAAGCCGATCGCGTTCGAGATCGCCATGCCCGTCTCCGCGTCCTTGATCACCGTACCGAGCAGCATCCCCAGACTGATGAAGAGGAAGCAGCCCGCCAGGATGAAGACGAACGCCAGCGGGGTCAACGGCACGCTCATGCCGAAGACTAGTACGCCGACCGCGTAGGTCACGAGCAGCGAGGCGGTGAGCATGACCGCATACACCACGAACTTCGTCGTCAGCCATTCGTACTTCTTGATCTTCGTCGTCGCGAGGAGCTTGAAGTAGCCCTTGGTGCGGTACATCGAGCAGATCTCGGTCATGCCGTAGAGCGCCACGCTCATCACCATCATGCCGATGATGCCGGGCAGGAAGAAGTCCATGTAGTTGTAGTTCTTGGTGTTCGGAAGCGTCTGCGCCTCCACCCCCAGGACCGGTTGCGCCTGCGCAAGCTGGAAGTTCATCGCCTCGACCACGCCGTTCGTTGCGCCCTGGGCCATCTGGTAGGTCGATTTCGACGGGTCTCCATAGAGAACGACCGTCGCCAGCGACGCGTTCTGGTCCGAAGCGCACCGCGCCACGTCCTCCGAGAAACCGACGGGGATCTTGAGCGCGATCGACAAGGAGTGGTCCTTGATGTAGGCGCCCAGGTCCGCCGAGGCGGGAACCATCTCGACCTTCACGACGCCAGATTGGTTGAGGGCGTCGAGGAACTGGATCGAAGCAGGCCCGTCGTCGAGATTCTGCACCGGCAGCGAGACCGCGCTCGTCGTCTGCGAGAACATCGCGCCGAAGAGCGCCATGAGCATTATCGGCATGATGAAGGTGAAGAACATCCCCGCCTTGGAGCGGGTGTACTGCCGAGCGTAGGACTTGAGGTCGGCCAGGAAGCGGCTCACCGCGCCACCCCCTCGGCCTTCTTGGAGATCAGGCTGAGGAAGACGTCCTCGAGCGTGTCCCTCTTGATGCTCATGTCCTTGACCTCGACGCCCGCCTCGGAGAGGCCCGCGAACCAGTGTTCGATCCTCGAGGGATCGGGCACGCCAACAATCACGTCCTCGTTCACTAGCGTCGCATCGACGCCCTGGCGGCGCATCTCCTCCAGGCCCCTCTGGCCCGCGCCGAATAGGGTCACGGTCGCGCTCCGTCCGAACTCCTGGATGATCTGCCTCGGGCTGCCCTCCGCGACTATCTTGCCCTTGTTCATGATCGCGATGTGGTCCGACAGCACCTCGGCCTCGTCGAGGTAGTGTGTCGTCAGGAAGATCGTCGTCCCGCTCTTCTTCAGCGAGACGATCAGCTCCCAGAGGTCGCGCCTCGCCTTCGGGTCAAGTCCGGTCGTCGGCTCGTCGAGGAAGAGCACCTCAGGCCGATTGACCATCGCGAGCGCGATGCCTAGCTTCCTCTTCTCCCCGCCGGACAGGTGCTTCGAGAGCGCGTTCTCCCGGTGCGCCAGGTCGACGCTGCAGAGCAGCTCGTGGCACTCCTGCTTGCTCAGCTTGCGCCCGTAGAGAGCCGCCCAGTACTCGACCGCCTCGATCGGCTTGAGATTCTCGAACGGCTCGAAGTCCTGGGGCAGGATGCCGACCTTGCCCCGTATCTTCCCGTAGCCGTTCGTGACGTCGACGCCGAGTATGTGTGCCGACCCGGACGTCGGGTTTCTCAGTCCCTCGAGTATCTCCACGGTCGTCGTCTTGCCGGCGCCGTTGTGCCCGAGGAGCGAGAAGATCTCGCCCGATTGGACCGAGAAGCTGACGCCATCGACGGCCCGCACGTCCTCGTACGTCTTGTTGAGGCCGTCGACCACGATCGCGGTCGTCATGTTCCCACCACTGGGTCGCCTTCCGGATTTCTACCATGATCGGGAATCCCGCAGCTTTCTGCCACCGTTGCCCACTGAATCGCTTTGACGCGAGTCATTTTCCTCACGGGTGTCCGAGCGGTGGTCACTTTACTTGGGCGGGACGGGCATAAGTGACCGCAAGTGACCACATCCGCGACGACCTCTCGCAGGAATCCGTTTCGGGCCAGCTTCTATATTCTCGTTCTTCCGTAGTCGTCACGTCGTGCGAGGGGCACATGGTCAGGAAGAAGCTCGTCAGGCAGTGCACCGTCAAAGGAGGAAAGAAGGTCGACCTGTCCGAGTACAAGACGGACTGGGCGATGAGCGATGAGCTCAGGGACGGCGACGAGGAGTCGGTCAAGGAACAGGCCGCTCAGATATTGGAGAGGAACAAGCAGTCATTGGCTGCGGCGCAGGAGCTGCTCTGGGCCAGCAACACGTGCTCCGTTCTCATAGTCCTTCAAGGAATGGATGGCGCCGGCAAGGACGGCACGATCAAGCATGTGATGTCGGGGGTCAACCCGCAAGGCTGCAAGGTCCACAGCTTCAAGGTCCCGACGCCGGAAGAGATCGATCACGACTTCCTCTGGCGCTACTCGCGGTGCCTGCCCGGGAGGGGCGAGATCGGCATCTTCAATCGCTCATACTATGAGGACGTCCTCGTCGTCAGGGTGCACCCCGAGCTCCTGGACGCGCAGCGCATGCCTCCGGGGAATAGGGGCGAGAAGTTCTGGAAGGAACGCTACAAGGACATCAACGCATTCGAAAGGCACCTCTCGCAGAACGGCACCCTGATCCTGAAGTTCTTCCTCCACATCTCGAAGGAGGAGCAGAGGAAGCGACTGCTGAAGCGCCTGGACGATGCGGACAAGCTCTGGAAGTTCGATCCCGCCGACCTCAAGGAGCGGGCGTTCTGGGACGATTACGTGAGGGCGTACGAGGCGATGCTGACCGAGACGAGCACGAAGCACGCCCCCTGGTACATTGTACCCTCGGACCACAAGTGGGCGGCCAGGGCGCTAGTCGCGGACATCGTGGCGACGGAGATCGAGAGATTGGACCTCAGCTATCCCAAGGTCCCTGAGGAGAACAAGAAGCTGATCGCGGTCGCCCGCAAGGAGCTAGACGAGGAGAGATAGGCGGCGCGTCTTCTAGCCGAATCGCATCGGTCGCTCGATCGCATGCCTCATGCCGTCGCCGGGGGTTCCCGCAGCTTCTTGCGAACCGCCAGGTAGAGCAGAGTCGTATAGACGACCATGATTGCCGAGACGACTATCCCGAACACGAACAGGCCCTTGACGAAGTCGTTCGTCACCCATGAGAGGAGGAATTGGAGCGACGAGGGCAGGACGTCGGCGATGTGCGAGAAGTCGAATGGGAACGTGATCATGAACCAGATCGAGACGATGATGAAGAACCCAGTGCTGATGATGTCGAGTATCCGGGTGGCGTTCCTCCGGCCGAGAATGAGCCTGCCCAGGGGCGGCAGCATTCCGACGACGATCCAGGCGAAGAACAGGATCTGGTCGCCCGTC
>JAJRAL010000073.1 GCA_028679935.1 Methanomassiliicoccales archaeon
GCATAGAGAGGTACGATAGGACGAAGGCGCCGACGGTGAAGCAGATGATCGAGCGCAAGGTCATGATCGACTACGCCACGTACGCCAAGTATCGCGGCAAGATCAAGCTCAAGGAGGATGCGGCATGAGGGACGTGGCCGTGATCGGCGTAGGGGACACGAAGTTCGGCGAGCTCTGGGACCTTTCGTTCAGGGACATAGGCATCCAGGCGGGGCTGGCGGCGGTCTACGACGCGAACCTTGCGGCGGAGGAGATCGAGGCGCTTTACGTCGGCAACATGTCCGCGGGGCGCTTCATCGAGCAGGAGCACGTATCCGCCCTGATAGCCGACTACTCGGGCATAGCGAGGGACCATATCCCGGCGACGAGGGTCGAGGCGGCCGGAGCGTCGGGCGGTCTGGCGCTGAGGCAGGCGTACCTCGCCGTCGCATCAGGGATATCGGACATTGTCGTCGCCGGCGGCGCGGAGAAGATGACCGACGTCGGCGACGTCGAGGCGGCGGAGATACAGAGCTCTGCGGCGGACCAGCAGTGGGAGGTGACGTTCGGGGCCACGTTCCCGTCGCTGCACGCGATGATCGCGCGGAGGCACATGCACGACTTCGGGACGACGAGGGAGCAGCTCGCCTCGGTCGCGGTGAAGAACCACAAGCACGGCTCTCTCAACCCGAAGGCGCAGTTCCAGAGGGAGATCGACCTGAATACCGTGCTCCGTTCTCCGCTGGTCGCGGACCCGCTGAGGGTCTTCGACTGCGCCCCGTTCTCGGACGGGGCCGCGGCGGTGGTCCTGTGCGCCATGGAGAAGGCGCGCAAGTACACCGACAAGCCGATCAGGATCAAGGCGTCGGCCCAGGCATCGGACACTCTCGCTCTGCACGCCCGCTCGGACATAACCTCGTTCGAGGCGACCAAGGCCGCGGCGAGGAGGGCGTACAAGATGGCGGGCCTCGGGCCGAAGGACGTCCAGGTGGTCGAGGTGCACGACAACTTCACGATATCCGAGGTGCTGGCGATCGAGGACCTGGGGTTCTTCGAGAAGGGCCAGGGGGCGAAGGCGACTGCGGACGGGCAGACGACCATCGGCGGCAAGATCGCCGTGAACACCTCCGGCGGGCTCAAGGCAAGGGGCGATCCGATCGGGGCGACCGGCATCGCTCAGGTCGTCGAGATCGTGACCCAGCTCAGGGGCACGGCGGGCAAGCGGCAGGTCGCCGGCGCGAGGGTCGGCCTGGCGCAGAACGTCGGCGGCACTGGCGCGACCAGCGTCGTCCACATCCTGGAGGTGGCCTGATGGCGACCGCGAGGTACTGGAGGGAGAACCCTTCCAGATACAACCTGGCCGCCTCGAAGTGCGGCGTCTGTGGCAAGGTCTTCTTCCCGCCGCGCGGGGTGTGCTCGGTCTGCCACCGCAAATCCATCGGGAAGATGCAGCCGTTGCAGCTGAGCGGGAACGGCGAGGTGTTCTCGTATACGGTGGTGCACGATGCGCCGAGCCAATTCGAGATGCTCAAGCCGTACGTGATGGTCATGGTGAAGATGGACGAGGGGACGATGCTGACCTCCCAGCTCATCGATTGCGACCCGAAGGAAGTGAAGATCGGGATGCGCGTCAGGACGGCCTTCCGGCGCGTCGGCGAGGACGGCCAGGCGGGCGTCATCTACTATGGGTACAAGTTCGCCCCGGCGGACAGCGTATGAGCGTGGCCTGAACCATTAAGAGCCGAAAACTCGGTTGCTCGGACGTGGTCGAATGAAGGTTCAGGTCGACGGCCGCTCGCTGAGCTTGGCGGACGTTGAGGCGGTCGCCAAGCACGGGACGAAAGCAGCACTGTCCAGGGATGCCGCGAAGAATATCCGCGACGGCAGGAAGGCACTCGAGGCGATCATAGACGAGGGCAAGGTCGCGTACGGTGTGAACACCGGCGTCGGCGAGCTGAGGACCGTCTGCATCCCGCCGTCCGACCTGAGGGAGCTCCAGACGAACCTGATACGCTCGACCGCCTGCGGCGTCGGCGAGCCTCTTCCGACGGACGTCGTCCGGGCGATGATGCTCCTGCGCGCGAACGCCCTCAGCTCCGGTCTCTCCGGGGTCAGGGAGGAGCTCGTGCGATTGCTGATCGACATGCTCAACGCCGGCGTGGTGCCGATCGTCCCGAGCCGCGGTTCCGTTGGCTCGAGCGGCGACCTCGTCCCTCTGGCGCACATGTCGCTGCCCTTGATAGGGGAGGGCGAGGCCTACCTCAAGGGCAAGAGGATGGAGGGAGGGGCGGCGCTCCGCGCCGCTCGTCTCGCTCCGTTGGTCCTCGAGGCGAAGGAGGGCCTGGCGTTGATAAACGGAACGCAGATGATGACGGCGATCGGCTGCCTGGGCCTGCAGGAGGCGGATCGACTGGTCGACGCTTCGATCGCATCGGTGGCGATGGCCGTCGACGCTCTGAAGGGCACGCCCCACGTCTTCGACGAGCGCCTCTTCCGGGCGCGTCCGCACCCGGGGGCGGTCGAGGTCGCGAAGAGGATGAGGAGGATGCTCTCCGGAAGCGAGATCGCCGCCTCCCACGCGGACTGCCACGAGGTCCAGGATGCCTATACCCTGAGATGCGCTCCGCAGGTCATCGGCGCATGCATCGATTCCCTCGCCTTCGCGCGAGAGGTCATCGCGAGGGAGGTGAACAGCGTCACCGACAACCCCCTCGTCTTCGACGGTGAGGTGGTCTCCGGTGGCAACTTCCACGGGCAGCCGGTCGCGATGGCGCTCGACCAGGCCTGCCTGGCGCTGCACGTCCTAGCCGCCTTCTCAGAGAGAAGGACGGCCAGGCTGCTAGACGGCAAGCTTAGCCACCTTCCCGATTTCCTCGTCGAGTCGGAAGGCCTCGAGTCCGGGATGATGATCCTTCAATACACCGCCGCCGGGCTGGTGAGCGAGAACAAGCTCCTCTCCTCCCCGGCGTCAGCGGACTCGCTCCCCACCAGCGCGAACCAGGAGGACTACAACTCGATGGGCTCGGTGTCCGCCCTGAAGCTGATGCAGGTCGTGCACAATGCGAAGAGCATCGTCGCGATCGAGCTGATCTGCGCCGCCCAGGCCCTGGACTTCCAGGAGCTGAGGCCGGGCGAGGGGGCGGATGCGGCTAGGAGGGCGGTCCGCGCTGTGGTCGATCGGCTCAAGACCGACCGACAGATGAGCGGCGACATCAAGGCCGTGGAGGACATGATAGGTGAGGATGCTTTCTCGCCGGGCAGGCTCCTGCAGAAACGAGCTCGAACGTAACGGTCACTCGACGTTGACCTCGAACTCCGTTTCGAACCCGACCACGTCGTTCGAGAGGACCGGCTTGCATTCCAGGGCGAGGACGCCTTTCGCCGCACCTTTCTTCTTCGGCAGGATCTCGACGTCCACCGACGCCTTCTCGCCGCCCCTGAGCTTCGGCAGGCATACCTCGCCGACGACCTCCAGGTCACCCTGCACCTTGACGCAGAGGTCGCGGGCCATCGCCTTACCCTCGTTGGAGAAGCGGAGCCTCGCCTTGCCCTTCTTGCCCTCGACAGGCTCCTCGAGAAACTCTATGTCGACGGCGATGTCCGGCAGGAAGTCCTCCGCGGCGCGGTCCGCCGCCTCGACCGCGGCGAACATCTTGCCCATCGCCGCCCGGTGGTCCGTGGCCTTGATCTCTTCGGCCTGGCGATAGAGCATTATGGTCTCCTTGAGCTCCAGTCCGTTCCGCTTCGCGTTCTCGATCTTCGTCTCGACCTTCGACCTCAGGTCGACGTAATCGGTCTTATCCCTCTGCGCCACACCGATCAGGCGCTTCGCCTCCGCCGCCGACTGCCAAGCGACGTCTATCTGGCCAGAACCGAGTTCCTCCCTCGCCCTGGCTATGGATTGGGTCGAGCCCGAGATGTCGAGGCCCTTCGCCGCCGCCCGAGCGATCTCCGCCTCCGTCTCCTTGATCTTCGCTCCGACGCGGTTGGTGAGGAGCACAGCGAGCTCCTGCTTCGCCTCCTCCAGCTGCCTCAGGCTCACCGGCTTGGACGTCGCCTTCGCCTCCGCGACGGTCCTCACTTTGGTGGGTCGAGCGGACCTCTCGAGCTTGATCTCGTCGCACATCGCGAGGCACTGGTCGAACTCCGCCTGCAGCCGCTTCCTCGAGTTGGCGAGCGCCTCAAGCGCCGCACCCTTAGCCCGGCGGACGTTCAGGCTAGCCGACTCGAAGTCCATCGCGGCGAGCGCCTGTGATGCCTTGTCGAGCATCTCCTCGACCCCTCTCGCGTCGGTCAGGCTGAGCTCGCTCGCCAAGCGCCGTACGTCCTCGATCTCCGCCCGCCTCCTGCCGTAGAGGTCCGCCTTGCTCCTAAGCTCGTCCCCCGCCTTCACGACGAGCGCGAACGCGTCGTAGAACGCACCTTTGACGAAGCGGGCCTGGGCCTGCCTCGCCATCTCCTCCACGCCCTCCGTCTTCAGTCCGCCGGCCTTGGCGTCCGCTATCGTGCGGCTGAGCTCTTCCAGCGACTTGCGGGCCATCTCCTTCTGGTTCCGGACCTTGTTCAGCTCCTCCTCGAAGGAGTGGGCGATCGCCGTCGCCTCCTTGAATTTCCCCTGATCCAGGCGCGCCTCCAGCTCGGCCTTCGCGCGCATAGCCGCCTCGAGGTCCGGTCCTTCGAGGTTCTGGTTGCGGAACTCCAGTTCCAGCTTGTGGATCCTCTCCCGGACCAGGTCGGAGGCGGCATGCGAGGCCTGGTCGCCCGCCTTCTTCGACAGCTCGAGCGATATGCCATGGCGCCCCATCTTGAGGTAGCTCCTGGCCTGACGCAACAGCTCGCCGGCGGAGGTCATGTCCACGCCGAACTCCTTCGCGTCGGCGATCTCCGACTGAGCCTTCTGCAGCGCGTCCTGCGCCCGCTCGCTCAGGCTGAGCGCCTGGTCGAACTCGCTCCTGGCAAGTTCTAGAGCCCGCAGTGAATCATATACCCTCTTCTCTTGGAGCAGGGTTTCGGCCTTGGCGACGATCTGCTCCGGAACGCTCACATCCGTCCCGGCCGCCTTCGCCTTCTCCAGATGCTCCTTGACCTTCTGGATCTCATCCTCCGTCCCCTTCCTCAGGGATGCGTTGATGGTCCTCTCCGCTTCGCGCACCGATGCCATCGCCTCAGTGTGGCGGTGGGAGTCGAGCAGGTACTGCGCCTGCCCCACATTCGCTTCGGCGTTGGCGTGCTCGAAGCCCATGCGCTTCGCCACCGCGAGCAGGTCCCTCGCCGCCTGGATGCGGCGCGGCGCGACGAACGGCGCGGCGAGCTTCTCCGTCTCGACGAACGCCTTCGCGGTCGCCGGCCTCGCCTCCTCGTACCTTCCCTCCTCGAAGAGCGACTTCGCCGAGGCGAGCAGCTCCGATGCTTTCGAAGCATCCAGGCCCTGCGCCTCGCTCTCCTTTATGAGCAGCCCGATCTCCGATAGCCGGTCGTAGATCTCGCGGTGGCTCTTGACCAGTTTCTCGAGGGTGATCTCGCCCTCGCGCACCAAGGAGTACGCCTTCTCCAGCTCGCCCTTCGCCA
>JAJRAL010000121.1 GCA_028679935.1 Methanomassiliicoccales archaeon
GGAGCCGAAGTGGGAAGAGACCAAGAAACCCTGATCCGGTTCAATCCCTTTCCTTGTTCTTCATTTTTCTCGGGCGAGCATAGGCCATAGATCCATCCGACGCTACGGGCTCGACGACCATTCGGCGATGACTCGGCGGTGCACCCTGAAGGTGCGGAGCGTCAATGGGTTCGGCGTGCTCGACGCGAATCCGAGGTCGGCCAGGACCTTCTTGCAGGCGCGCTCGTCGTCCAATGCAGGATCGGCCTCCAAGACTCCGACGACCGCCTCACGGAACCTGACTATGGCGTGCTCCCTACCGGATCAGCCTGCCGACGTCCGGCCCGTTCGCGCACATGCCTGCCGTAACGGAGCGTCGTTCCTTGAAATCAGTCCGCCGCAGCGTTCGGTCGCATTACGTAGCCATCTGGTCGAGCTTCTCCTTGACCTCTTTGCCGACCTTTTCGGGGTCCTTGTAGTAGGCTGAGATGATCTTCGCGACCTGGCGATAGTTGTCGAATCCCGACTTCTTCATGTACTCGAGGATGTCCACGCGCCTCTTGACCTCGCGCTCCATCTCCCGCGGCGACCAGTTGCGTATGGTGCGCACCTTCTCATAGACGTAGGAGTGGCCAGAGAAGTTGAACGTGTCGTCCGCCGGGTTCCAAGTATAGACCGAGTTGGTGATCAGCTCGCCAGTCTCGGGGTCCATACCGACGATCTCGGTGAGGGACTTGACGCGCCTGGTCATCTTGGTGCCGACCTTGACCTGGGCCTGGAGCAGAACGATGTCGAGCGCAGTAATCAGGGCACGGGGCAGGTTGATCGGGTCGTTCTCCATGCGGTGGACCATCGCCTGCACGTCCTCCGCGTGGAACGTGGAGTAGGCCGTCTTTCCCGTGGCCATGGCTTGGAAGACGACGTAGGCCTCCTTGCCACGGACCTCGCCGACCATTAGGTACTGTGGCCTCTGCCTCAGCGCCGATGTCAGCAGGTCGAACATGTCGATGTTGCCTGTGGTGGCGGATTTCTTTCCGCCGAAGCCTTCACGGGTGAGAGCCGGGATCCAGTTCTCGTGCGGAAGGTTCAGCTCACGCGTGTCCTCGATGCTCACGATCTTCATCTGGGGAGGAATGAACAAGAGCACTGCGTTCAGCGTCGTCGTCTTGCCGGACGCGGTGCCGCCGCAGACCAGCATCGAGCTCCCGTACTCGGTGGCGGTCCAGAGGTAAGCCATCATGTCAGTGCTCATCGTCTTGAACTTGAGCAGGTCGACCGGGGTGAACGGGTTCTCCTTGAACCGCCTGATGGTGAAGGACGAGCCTCTCTTGGTGACGTGCTTGCCGAGGGTGGCGTTCAGCCTCGAGCCGTCCGGGATGGTAGCGTCGAGCAGGGGGTCGGCGACGGAGATGTGCTTGCCGCACTTCTGCGCGAGCCAGATGACGAAGGCGTCCAGATCGTTCTCCTTCTCGAACCTTATGTTCGAACGGATCGATCCGTACTTGCGGTGGAATATGTATAGTGGGATGTCCACGCCGTCGCAGGAGCAGTCTTCGACATTCGGGTCGGTCATCATGGTGTCGATGGCGCCGTACCCGATGAAATCCCTGTGGAGGTAATAGAATATCCTCTCCCTCGAGACCGGGTTCGGGGTGACGCTGAACCGTCTCCAGAGCTCCTCCGCCGCCTGCTTTACGATCTCCTCCTTCTCCTTCGGCGTCTTCAGGTCGGTAAGGTTGAGCGTCATGATGAGGGCGTTCTTCGTGACGTCCAGCAGGGCGTGCTCGTCCTCAGAGAGGGGCGGCTCTATCACCTCGTACAGGTACTCGGACGAGGTGTTGTCGTACTTGATGCGGACGAACGAGTACGGTGGATAGACGGGGTTGATTTCGACCTCATCGACGTTCGGGTCGCTGATCCTCGGGACCTCGGTCACCGTGTCAGACTCCGCGATGAGATTGCTTGGTACCCTCACTCTGAGCGGCTTGCCCTTGATGCGCAGCAGGAAGCTGAGGTACCCAGCCTTCAGGCTGCCCCTCTTCTCCTCTTCCGGTTCGACCACGATCTCATCTTGCGAGCTTGAGGCCATCTGGATCACCCGATTAATCTGGTTCCGAGGAGGCCGATCAACAACATGATGAAGCTGTGCCTCATGCCGTTCTGTATCCTTCCGTCCTGCAACACGCCTGCCAGGATTCCGTCGCCAAAGGCATGGATGATCACCGCCACGATGAGTATGAGCTGGATCGTGGGGATGATGGCGGTATCGATCGTGGTGGGCAATGCTTGGCCAAGGTCGGCCGCGCCCGCGGCGACCTGTGAACCCGCCTCGAGCATCTTCGGCAGGAAGGTCACGTTGAGGATGAAGATCGTCGCGATGAAGACCATGAAGGCGACGTAGATGACGACGGTATAGGTCGCCATCGCGATCTTGCGCTCGTTCTGGGTGAGCATCGTCTCCCTGGCATCGTGCGCCACCATCGTCAGCACATCGGCCACGCTGCCCCCGGCGTCGTTCGCCTTGATGATGATCGACATCATCCTCTTGACGAGCGGCGTGTCGACCCTCTCCGCGAACAGCCTGATGGCCTCCGCCGCTGGCACTCCCCAGTCGATCTGAGCGGCCATCCTCCGGATCTCGGGCGTGAGCCCTCCGTACCTTCCCCGGCTCGCGACCTTGATCGCCTCCGCCAGGGTCATGCCGAATCTGCCAGCCTCCGCCACATCGCGCAGGAAGTCCGGCAGCCTCGACTCGATCGCCTTCGTCTTGTTGTACTTCCACGTTGTGTAGAAACCGTACGGTCCGCACACCGCCATCAGACCGATGGCCAGGAAGTCTATCCAGAGGAAGCCGGTGTCGATCAGCCCGAGGCCCGTCAGGGCGGCCATGGCGAACATGATGGCGGCGGCGATGCCCCCTCCTATCAGCAGGACCCGGGAGTAGTCCTTCTTGTTCCGGTCCAGCTCCTTGATGTCCATCAGCTCTTCAGCCATGTGACCGCCTCATACCGTCGACTCCTTCGTCGAGTTCCAGATGAAGAAGATGAAACCGAACTGAGAGATGGGGATCATCAGCAGCACCACGAGCCACAGGAGCGTGACGGTGAAGGCCGAGCTCCCTCCGCCGCCGGGCACGATCGCCATGATGGCCATGATGACCACCAGGAACAGGGGGAAAGCGACGACGACGGTGACGAAGGTCTCGGCCATCAGTCCAAGCGTCTCGAGCTGCGAGCGGGTGTCGAGCTTCGACTCCTTCTCGAACTGCTCCGCCTTCTGCAGGAAGTACGGCTTGAGCTGTCCGCCGGAGGTCGAGGTCGTGACCACTCCCTGGAGGAACTCCTGGAACTTCGCCGACGGCGTCCTCTGCGCCGCCTTGCCTACCGCGGTCAGGATATCTATGCCCAGCAGCTCCGTATCCCTCGTGATCCATTCCGCCTCGGTCTTGATCTCCCCGTAGATGGACTGCCTTGATAGTTCCTTGAAGATGACATCGACGTTCACGTCGGCCGAGGCCATCGCGGAGATGAAGCTCATAGCCGGCCCGATGCGCTTGTCGATGTCCCTCGCCCGGGTCTTCGCCTTGCTCCCTGGCGTGGCCATCAAAATGATGTACGTCAAGACCGGAGGTATCACGACGAGCAGGACGGAGAAGATGAGCACGAACGCCGCGTCGATATGCAGGAACGCGATGAGCAGGCTGCCCATGGTGATCGCAATTATCGCCATCACGACGAACACCAGGATCGCCGTCATCCAGACATAGGCGACGAACTCCTCGGGTCTCATTCGCATATGCGCCTGGAGCAGGTTGAGTTCGAGCTTGGGGTTGGGCTTCGCCCTCAGCTTGGCCATCTTCCCGACGGTCCGCCAGCTGAACTCCTGGTACTTCGTCAGCTTGACGTACTCCGGGACTGCCCCGCTCGGAAGGCGCACCACGTGCGCCCCCCAGTTCTCCGTTGCCTCATCAGACGTCTGCGTCTTGAGGTAGCCCTTCTTCGACGTCTCGAGCCGGGCGAATATGTCAGATACCTCAGGCGGCAACTTCTAGACCCCCTTCCTGTAGCTCCTTGCGCACCCGCGCGATCGTCTTATCGCTTTCCTTGTAGTAGGCGTTGATCAGGGACCAGATCTTGCGGTGGTCGGTGATGTCGCGGTACACCAGATAACGGACGAGGTCGACCCTGCGGTTGAACTCGGTCATCATCTGTTCGTGAGTCAGCGATTTCATCTCCATGATCTTGTCGAAAAGGAACGAGTGGCCCTTGTAGACGAACTTATCCGTCGCCTGGTCCCACTCGTAGACCGTATTGGTGATGAGCTCATTCGTCTCCGGCTCGAATCCGACGATCTCTATCACCTGCTTTATCCTTCTGACGAGTTCCGTACCGACCCTCGCGTGCGTCTGGATGACGACGTTCCTGAGGGCGGTGAGCAATATCCTCGGGCAGTTGATGGGCGGGTTCTCGAGGCGGTTGACCATGGACTTGACCGAGTCGGCGTGCATGGTCGAATAGGTCGTGTGGCCTGTGGCCATCGCCTGGAACATGATGTACGTCTCTTTGCCTCTCACCTCCCCGACGATGATGTAGTTGGGCCTCTGCCTCAACGCGGCGCGCACTAGATCGTACATGTCGATCTCGCCCGCCGATTTTCCGGACGCCTCCTTCTCACCTACGCCGGACCTGGTGGTGCCAGGGATCCAGTTTTCGTGGGGCAGGTTGATCTCTCGGGTGTCCTCCATGGTGACGATCTTCGCACCAGGGGGGATGAACAGGGCGATGGAGTTGAGCGTCGCCGTCTTGCCGGACGCCGTACCCCCGCAGATGATGCTCGACTCGCCGTGTTCCACGCCGAGCCAGAAGTATGCTATCATCTCCGGGCTCGCCGTTCCGTACTTGATTAGATCGACGGGTGTGAACGGCTTCTCCTTGAACCGGCGGATGGTGAACGTGCCTCCTCTAGTCGTAACCTCTCGCGAGTACGTCGCCTGGACGCGGTGCCCTTCGGGGGTCGTGCCATCGAGGATCGGGTTGGAGACGGAGATCTGTTTGCCACATCTCTGGGCCAGAGCGACAATGAACGAGTTCAGCGAGTCCTCGGTCTCGAATCTCAGCTTGGTCTTGATGCTCTCGTACTTGCGGTGGAATACGAACATGGGGACCTTGACGCCGTCGCACGAAACGTCCTCAATGTTCTCGTCGCGCATCAGAGCGTCGATGACCCCGTAGCCCACGAAGTCCCGCGTGATGTAGTAGCCGATCTTCTTCCTGGCTATCGGCTCCACCTTGATGCCCCTGGTCCGGATGAAGGACTCGACGCTCTCTCGGAGGTACTCCTCCTTGTCCAGGCGCGTCAGCTTCTCCCACTCGTAGCCCAGCGTCCTTTGCAGCGTGTCGCGGATGAGGGCCAGGAGCTTGGTCTCCTTCTCCGTCAGCGCCGGCTCGATGGGATCGAGCTGGTACTCAGAGTCTTCGTTATTGAACGTGACCCGGACGTAGCTGTAAGGCTCGTGGACCGGATACAGGTCCGCGACCTCCACCGATGGGTCTGTGATCTTGGGGATCTCGGTGATGCCGGAGCCCCTGCCCTTGGACCATTCGATCCTCTGAGCGACCTGTCCGGCGGGGAGCATGACCATCGAGGCGTGCCCGGGCGTCATCTTCCTCATGAACTTGAGATAGGAGTCGCGCATGCGGTCGGACATCTTGTTGGAGATGAGATCGATATCGTCCGCTCCGATCGGGTCCTTGTCCTGGCGGTCCTTCGACTTCTTTGGCTTCTTGGCCTTCTTAGGCTTCTGCGTCTTAGGCATTCTGCACCGCCATGTTCAAGGTCGCTCTGCTGTAATCGAACTGCCAGACAGTCAGGAAGTCCAGCTTGAGCACCGAGTAATCCGGGCCCAGCACCGTCCAATGATAATCCGTGTTGTTCACGAGGCCGTTGTCATGGAACGTCTGGTTTAGGTACGTATACCAAGCGTGTCCGTACTGGGTATGCAGCGTGATGGAGAAATGAAGGGCATTGCGGGCACCGGCCGACGTATGGTTTGTGTAGGTCTGCTGGTCGAGGTAGATCAGGTCGAGATTGAGGCCAGTGACGCCGGTTCCAGAGACCGTCGCATTCTTGCCGATGTAATCGAACTGGGTGAAGCTCACGTTCGTATACGCGCCGGACTTGGTCGCACTGAGGCTGGGTATCGCGCTGACTAGCTGTCCGTCCCGCTGCTTCACGAGGATGGCGCCGTTCTCATAGCAGACCCACTGCTCGACATAGTACCGGTTCGAGCAGTAGAGCTGGACCATCCCACCGCCGATGTAGTCGATACGCTGGTTTGGATGGAGCGAATCGAGGTAATAGGAGAACTTCACCTCAAGGGAAGCGTTCTGCTGACTGAACGGGACATAAGTCAGCTGGCCGGCCGTCGCCGCAGCGAAGATCGGGATTCCGTTCGCGCCTAGGGTGATCGGGGCGTACATGTTCAGCGAGGTGGAGCCGGTGGTCGATGCCATGACCACCATGTTGTCGGCCTTTCCCTTCAGGTCGCCGAACTGGTCGAACACCTCGTTCATGTGTGTCCGTTCGTTGTCGAGCATCCACACGGGGACATAGGAATTGGTGAAGAGCGCCAGGAAAGTAAGGAAGACGAGCAGGGCCATGATGGTGCCGACCGTCGAGGCTACACCGCGTTCGTCCCGGTCCTTCTTTAGGAGGCGGCTCCTGTCCCTCCTGGTGAATGGACGGCACTCTCGTTGCCTAGACCTCTCTAGCACCAGTTGACCAATCCCCCGGCTCGGTGTTCAATTGAGCAATTCTTGGATATATAAACATATTGGGCTTGCTGGCTGCACCTGAAAACGTCGAGAAACGAGGCCTCTTTAACGGGGTTTGCCCGGCCGCGTCGATAATCGCCGCCTGTGAGTTGCGAACGGGCACGGGTCCGGGCGCCGTCGCGGCTGGCGTCACCGAAAGCCCAACAAGTTTATTAGATGTCTCCGCCTTGTCCGGTAGGCGCGCCGCAGTAACTCAGCTGGGAGAGTGCAAGACTGAAGTCGCCACTCGAGGGCGGCCGATATCTTGAAGTCGCTGGTTCGAGTCCGGCCTGCGGCACTCGAATTTCTTCATCACGTCGCAAGTGGCAAGTTCTATTAACGCAGGCTTTGATTAGGTGGCGGATATGCAGGTCAAGAGCTTCGAGATCACCGGCATTGAGGCGAAGCGGTTTTCGAAACAGGGAGAGAAGCTGAACAACATCCGCATCGACCACAACAGCACCGTCACTCAGATCACCGGCCTGCCGGATGACTCGGTCGCGGTGGATTTCAGGTTCACCGCCAACTATGTCGGCCTGGGGTACGTCAAGATCGAGGGGCAGCTGGTGCTGAGCGAGGCGGGCGGTGTACTTGCCGAGTGGCAGCGTCAGAACTCGATGCCGCCCGAGACGGCGAACATGGTCCACAATACGGTCGTCCCGAACTGCATACCGACCGCCCTTCTGATAGCACGCGACCTTCGCCTGCCGCCACCGGTGCCGATGCCTCGCATCAATGTGCAACAGCAGCAGAAGAAGCCAGGGGAGTCGAGCGGCGTCGAAGTCGCTTGATCGCTCCGTCCTTTTCGACGAGCGTGAGAGAGCCCCCTATCGTCGGGGAGCTGCTCACCTGATGTGGTCCAGCGAGAACGAGCCGATGCTCAGTCCGTGCTTGCCTACGGTGTACCTGATGTACGAGCGCGACTGCACGTCGCAGACGCCCTGCACCGAGAAGTAATTCTTGAGCTGGTCCAGCTTGAAGTCGACCATCCCGTCCATGATCGAGCCGAGCATCTGTATCTCCTGTTCGCCGTGGACCCCCTTCTCGATGGAATACATCGAGACGGCCTGGTCCCTCTTACGCCGTCCGCAGAACGGGCTGAGGAAGCGGAAGGCCGTGTTCGGGTCCGAGTATGCGATCAGAGTCGAGAGAGAGCGGAAGGCCAGGCGGTAATACTTGTGCTTCTCCTTGAACTCCTTCGCGATCTTCTCCGTCGCCTCCATGATCTTCTCGTGGTCCGTCGGCTCGGCCACATATGAAGTGTACGGATCGTCCGCTTTCTCGCCCATGCTCACCGAGTAGGCGTCGACGTACCTCACCAGTCCGAGGCGCTCATACTCCTCGTAGCCAGATATGACCGGCGCCATCTCGAGCCGGATGTCGTTGGGGGTCTTGTCGGTGATGACCCATATCGCCGGGACGCCCTTCTTCAGGCCTTCCATGATGAACTGGCCGATCATGACCTCCTTGCCAACGAATGGCGGTCCGTGGATCATGATGTTCGAGCCGAACGGGATGCCTCCGAGCAGCAGGTCGTCGAAGCGCGGGTTGCCGGTCTTGGCCTTGGTCGCCTTGATCTCGATCCCCCGCTCCTCCTCCCGCTTGAGGATCTCGTCCTCGATCACGCCCTGCTCCCTCAGGCGCAGTTCTTCCGCCTTCGCGTTGAGGTACTTCTCCTTGGTCAGGAGCTCCTCCTCTTTCAACTGAACCTCTGACTTCAGGCCCTCGAGGCGCTTCTGCATCTCGACCTCATCGATGCCCGTAGTCTCCTTCTTCTCCGAGTCGAACTTCGTCCGCTCGGTGTTGAGCAGCTTCTCGCGGTAGTCCAGGTCCTCCTCCCGGCGCAGCAGCTCCTGCTCCTTGTAGCCGAGGATCTCCTTGATCTTCTTCAGCTCGTCGTCCCGCTCGCGGATCTCGATCTTGAGCCTCGCGACCTCCTCGTCCATGAGCAGGATGCGCTTCTCTTTCTCCTGAAGGTCCTTCAGGCGGCCTTCTACGACCTTTGTCGACCCGTTCGCGCCCATGCGCAGTATCTTCAGCTCCTCGTCCGACTGCTGAAGCTCCAGTCCCTTCGTCTTCAGCTCCTCGGCGAGGTAGTCGATCTTGGAGCGGTACTCCCGCTCCACTTCCTTGAATTGGACCTCCTTCTCCCGGAGCTCCGCCTGATAGCGCTGCTCGAGCCCCTCAGTTCCTTCGCACGCGATTCCCTCCGCCGGGACCGCGACGTTCTGTTCTCTGCCTTCGAGACGGATCTCTCTCTCCCTCAGCTCGACCTGCTTCCTAGCGATCTCCTCTTGGCTCTTCGGCAGCGAAGAGAGCGCGGCGTCGAGATCGCCCCTTAGCTCGGCGTCGATCTTGGCCAGGTTCTCGACCTGGCTCCTCAGATCCTCCTGCAGCTCGAGCACGCCCCGCAACTGCTCTGAGATCAATGTGGAAGAAACGCCCGCGCCGCCCGACTGTCCGTCGGCGAGTGCTTTGTTGAGACTCTCAGTCTCCGATTTCAGAAGCTCGGCGGTCCGCTTGATCTCCGCGATCCTCTCGGACTCCGGTGGTGTCTCGTCAAGGCCCGGGGTGGCCTCTCGCCCCCCCTCTTCGCTCAGCCAATCCAGAAGGCCCGACTGGTCGCCGCTCAGCCACCGTCGGAGCTCCTCGGTCTTCTCTGTAGAACCGTTCTCGCCGGATGCCGTCAGGGGAGGGTCATCTGCGATGTTCTCAGCTGATCCCTTCCCTTTCCTGCTCACTGCTGACCCCTGCCTTGAGTTGTTCTCTCCACTCCCCAGCTTCATATTTCAACGTTTCGACACGGAGTTCAATGCCTGAGTCCTCGTCACGCGCGCGGCATCGTCCCTTCAAGTCCCACAATGGGCGTGGCCATCATCCTGGCAGGCCGGAAAGAGAGTATATATGGCGGTAAAGGTGTTACTAAGGATTCGGTCATCGGCCAGGAGCCAGGCGGATGGAGACGAAGGTGCACGTCAAGATCGACAAGAAGAGCGACCTGACGTTGCGGGAGGTCCTGAACAAGATCAAGGAGATTCAGGACGAGAACCCGGACCTCGATGTCTTCTTCGACGGCGATCTCTACGCCATCTGCTCAAGGCCCAAGAAGGCGGAGAAGCAGAAGGCCTAGAGCAGACCCAGGCAGCCCCCTTCGGGCAAATTTGGAAATACTAAAATCAGATTACTCTTGCTAGTTATCATGGTCAGGAAATCCGACATCTTGAAGGAGAAGGTCAAGGCCATCGACTTCGACAACATATCGACGGTCGCCGACCTGGTGGAGGCATACAAGGACAGCTCGGTGCAGAGCCGCGCAGTCGCCACTTGCGCAATAGCTATTGAGAACGCCATGAGAGACGAGACGCGCCCAACCATCATCCTAGGGCTAGCGGGGCCGCTCGTCGCCGCCGGGCTGAGGAAGGTCATCGCGGACCTGATCCGATACGGCGTGGTCGACGCCGTGGTCACGATCGGCGCCATACCTTACCAGGACTTCTACCAGGCGAGGGGGTACAGCCACTACAAGACGTCCCCCATCGTAGACGATCTCAAGCTGCGGGAGTTCTTCATCGACCGCATCTACGACACACTCGTGGACGAGAACAAGTTCCGCGAGACCGATGCCGTCATCGGCAAGATCGCCGGAGCCCTCGAACCCAGGGGATACTCCAGCCGGGAGTTCATGCAGATCCTCGGGTCGCACTGCGTCAAGGACACCAGCTCGATCCTCGGCAACGCCTACAAGTTCGGCGTGCCGGTCTTCGTCCCGGCGCTGAACGATTCCTCGATCGGCATCGGGCTCACCGGCCTCTACGCCGAGCGGCGCAAGAGGAACCAGGAGTTCATGCGCATCGACCCGATCAGGGACAACTGGGAGCTCGCCCAGATCAAGATCAAGTCGGAGAAGACGGGGGTAATATACATCGGCGGCGGGGTGCCGAAGAACTACATCCAGCAGACCGAGGTGATCGCAGAGACGCTCGGCTACGACAAGGGCGGGCACCACTACGCGGTCCAGATAACGATGGATTCGCCGCAGTGGGGCGGGCTATCCGGCTGCACCTTCGAGGAGGGGCAGTCCTGGGGCAAGATCAACCGCAACGCCACGAAGTCCGTCGCGTACGTGGAAGCGTCGATCGGCCTGAGCCTCGTCACCGGCTATATCCTCCAGAAGGGATTGTGGAAGGGCAGGAAGCGGCTGAAGTACGACTGGAACGGCGACATGCTGGAAAGCATCAAACAGGTGCCCCTGAAGACCAAGTGAGAAACGCTTTACCCCCTTTCATCTTCTACTTCCTCAAGGGTGAACTATGGCACGATCCGGTCGGGCGACGATCGCCCTTTGGAACTCGTACGATCCGAAGGCGTTCCGCGAAGCGCATAGGCGGATCCTTGCGCGTGCAGGGCCTCTCGCCCTCGCCTTCGATTTCAACCTCGCCACCTTCGGCTTCCCGTTCCCGCAGGAGCTGACGACGCCGCAGGAGATCGCTGACTGGGTCGCGACTACGACATCGATCGGCGAGGATGGATCGTATCTGAAGGAGATTACGGCGAAGGGGCGGTTCTCAACTTTTCCTTATATGAATAAAGGGTTCCCTCCGCAACTTGGCAAGGTCGTCTTGACGACATGCAACGTCGACGAGAAGAAGCGGCTAGGCGTGCTGGACGCATCCGAGCTCCTGCGAGGTGGGCAGAGTCTCGTCTTCGTGTTCGGCACTGGTCCGAAGGGCGTGCCGAAAGAGCTCTTCGACGTGGCGGAGTATCATTTGGACATTACGTTCGGCGGCCACTCGCTTGAGACCTGCACAGCGCTTGGGGCGGTGGTCGCGGTGATTGCCCATCACGTTAGGTAATGGCTCCATTCGAATCGGAGAATGTCGAAGGAAGACGTAAGTAAGAGAAAGGGCAAGCATGATTCGGTGTGGCGATTGCCCGACATCAGGATCTCGTGGACGGACGAGTTGCTCATCGTCTTAGGGGTCCTGCTATTGACGGTAAGCGGCGTGCTGTTCTGGGGGCTAGGCGTCGCCGACTCATACTATGTAGTAGTCATTCCATTCATGGTCGGCGTCTACGTCACGTTGATGGCGGCCTACAGGATTTCGCGAACCGCAATCATCAGACACACGAATGCCCTCCTGGCGATCACAATCATCCTCGGCTTGGTGGCGCTGATCACTTCGGCCTACTTTCCATACGATTCGTTATACGACTATCAGAGGCCCTGGATTGGATCGATCTGGGCGTTATACATGCCGGCGATTTACGCCGTAGTGATGATGATCACTGTGACAAGTCTGATGAGGGTCGCGGAATTCACCCCGGATGGAAGGGCTTTCGTCTTTCTCGTTGGGATGCCAGTTGCTCTGTTTGTCTTCATCGTCGGCCTTGGTAACCCATTTAGTCCGAAAGGGTTTGAGATCATGTTCCTCGGCATGCTTCTCCCCGTCCTCGTTTGGAGCGGTGTTATGGAAGCCGCCTCGGAGAGGTGGAACGGCATGCGCGCGCGAGAACGCATCGGAGTCATCGGGGCTGCCGCCGGAGGGTCTCTTGCGCTGGTTTTCCTAATGGTGGGAGTTCCCTATCTCTTCGTTATGGGTTTCTCTTGATGATGGGGGATTTCAATATGTCCTAAAGTTGAGCTGCAGCGGCTCGCAGCAAACCCCTTCTCCCTTCGTCACGTGACCGATGACCTTCGCCCCTCCACCGAGCGTCTTGACGACGGATTTGGATTCATCGTCGCGGCACACAATCGCGAAACCCATCCCCATGTTGAACGTCTGGTACATCTCCTTCGGTTCGATGCCGCCCAACTCCTGGAGTATCTCGAATATCGGCTGAGGAGGCAGCGGATCATCGATCTCGAACCGCACGCCCTTCTTCAGCCTGACGAAGTTGCGCAGGCCACCGCCGGTGACGTCGACCATTCCGGTCACTTCGCACTTCTTCAGCATCTTGATCACTGGCCTCACGTAGATCGTCGTCGGCCTGAGCAGCTCCATGCCGACGCTCTTGCCGAGCCTCGGGATGCGCTCATCGAGGCCGATCTTGTTGCTCTTCAGAACCTTCCTCGCAAGGCTGAGGCCGTTGGAGTGGATGCCAGACGAGGGAAGACCGATTATCGCGTCTCCGACCCTGACATGAGAGCCGTCGACGTAGCGATTCTTGTCCACGAAGCCGAGGCAGGTTCCCGAGAGGTCAAGACCCTTCACCATCTCCGGAAGCACTGCCACCTCGCCGCCGACCAGATCGACGTTGGCGAGGCGGGCCCCTTCGTTGAGCCCGATCCCGATCTGTTCCGCGACCTTCGGGTCCGGCTTGTCCAAGGCGATGTAGTCGACGAAAGCGAACGGCTCGGCGCCGACGCAGATCGTGTCATTGACGTTCATCGCCATGCAGTCTATGCCGACGGTGTCCCACTTGCCCAGCGCCTCCGCGACGAGCAACTTCGTCCCCACTCCGTCGGTGCAGAGGGTGAGCGCCACGTCCCCGAAGTCGATGAGCGAGGTGAACTGTCCCTTGACCTTCATGTCCCTGCCCCTGCCCTTACGCCGATACTTCAATTGGCCGACGAGCGAGGCGATGGCGAGGGATTTGGCGTCCATGTCCACCCCCGCCTTGGCGTACGTCATGTGGGACTTGGCCATATGGGTCGGATGGTGTACGCCCGGGAAGCGGAAAAAGACTTCGCTCACTACGGGCCGTGGAGCCGACGCGGGCGCTCTCTGCAAAGGTTTATCGGCAAGGGGCAATTTCGGTCAACCGTGTCGAAGAGATGGCTGGCAGATCGCCGTCGCGACCCATACTACAGGAAGGCGAAGCAATTGGACTATCGCAGCCGAGCCTCGTTCAAGCTCATTCAGATCGATGACAAGTTCCACCTCTTGCGCCCCGGGGCGGTGGTGACCGACCTGGGAGCGGCTCCGGGCGGGTGGCTTCAAGTGGCAGCGGAGAGAGTGGGGCCGAAAGGCAAGGTCGTCGGAGTGGACCTGCAGCCGATCGAGCCGATCGAGGGCGTCATCACGATCCAGGGGGACATGAGGAAGGACGACACCGTCACCGACGTCCTCGAGGTCCTAGGAGGGAAGGTCGACGTCGTCCTCTCGGACATGTCGCCGAACATCTCTGGCAGCTACTCGATGGACCATGCCCGCTCGGTAGACCTCTGCGAGCATGCCTTCGAGTTCGCGGAGAGGGTGCTGAGGAAGAACGGCTCGCTCGTGATGAAGATCTTCGAGGGGGACATGATGCAGGACTTCCTGCGGCTCGTCAAGGCGCGCTTCACCGATGTGAGGCTGTACGGCCCCGACGCGTCTCGCTCGTCCTCATCCGAGATCTACATCGTGGCCAAGGGCTTCACTGGCTGAAACGATTTCGTCATCTGTCGGATGCTCCGCGTGTAAAGGTTTAACGTAGCTAATCCAATCCGGTCGCGATGATAACATACATCACGGTGACCTTCAGCTCGGAGGGGGCCAAGCCGTCGAAGGTTTTCGACGCCCTGAACAACCTCGGCTTCGAGCCGACCAAGGGCAACTTCGATGCGAAGTACGTCTGGGACAAGAAGGCGACCCTGGACGACGCGATCACGCTCGCCGACAAGGTCGTGGCCACCCTGAAGGGCATGAACGTGCTGGTCAAACTCGAGACGGTGGGCAACGGCGGGGGCGAAGTAGTCGAAGAAGAGGAGTGAGCCCTTGAGGCGCCCAGGAAAGATACTCTGCATCGGGCAGAACTATCGCGCCCACATCGCGGAGCTCAAGGGAGAGGTGCCTCCCGACCCTGTCATCTTCATCAAGCCCGCCACGGCCCTGATCGCCAACGGCGAGGACATCCTCGTCCCTCCCGGCCTCGGAAGGGTCGACTACGAGGGCGAGCTCGCGGTGGTCATCGGCAAGAAGTGCAAGGGTGTGGGCCGCTCCGAAGCGCTCGGATGCGTTGGTGCCCTGGCGGTCTTCAATGATGTCACCGCGAGGGACATGCAATCGCGGGCTCGCAAGGCAGGGATGGCGTGGGACATGGCGAAAGGAATGGACACCTTCGCGCCGATGTCGGAGCCGAATGATTTCAAGGACGTGCCCGACGTCCACGGCCTGAGCATCCAGACCCGTCTCAACGGCAATCTCAAGCAGAACGGCAACACCGCCGACATGATGTACCCGGTCGAGGAGCTCATCGCCTACATCACGAGATACATGACGCTCGAGGCCGGCGACGTGATCGCCACGGGGACGCCGGAGGGCGTCGGTCCGATCGCGCCGGGAGACGTGGTCGAGGTAGAGATATCGGGTGTCGGCAAGCTGAGGAATCCAGTTCGCTCGGCCTGATCAGTCCCAGAATCTCTTCGTCCTGGCATAGGTTATTTCGGCACTCAGAATGTCGCGCAGGAACTCGTCTTCGTCGTCGTAGAACCCCGAGAGGACGCGTCCGGCGGTGTCCGGTCCGACCCCTCTCCCCGCGAGCGTCAGGAGCGCCTTCCTGCCATGCTTATTCACCAGGCTGGCATTCTTGTAGATGCGCCTGACCTCCTTCTCCTCTTCCTCGGTCAGTTTCTTCTTCTTCAGGAGCGCGACGTTCTCCCTTTCGTAGGGGGCGAGGGCGGCGATCATCCTGCCGCCGCACTTCGCGCAGACTATCGTCCGCGGAGCCTCGCGCACCCTCAGCCTCCACTGGGTCTGGCAGTTGAGGCAGGTCATCGTCATCATCTCGTCCTCCAGGCGGTTCCTCAGCGCCATGAGGATGCGGTGGTCGGCGCGCTGCGGCGCGATCAGCTCCCTCGAGTGCTGCAGCCCCGCCCTGCCTATCGGCGTCAGCGGTGAGATCTCGAACTCCAACTTCCCGTCCGCGATCTCCCCGACGACCCTGGCCGTGCCCTCCAGGTCCAGGTCCTCCCACAGTACGCGGTTCACCGCCTCTTCGTATAGGGGGGTCTGGTCGTACGCCTCGAAGAGGCGGTTGAAGTTGATGCTCTGATAGTCGGCGTCCTTCTCCACCGCGCCGAACTTCTTCGCCACGTGCACGAAGCGCCAGCGCAAGTGCGACGAGTTGCGGATGACCAGGCGGACGAGCCCTTCGACGTTCTCCGCCTTGATGCTCTTCAGCGTGTCGATCACGAGCGAGGGCTTCAGGTCCCTCGGGAGCTCGAGCATGATGCGATAGGGATCGGTGTGGACCCCGATGCTCTCGCCTATCCTCGCCGTGAGCAGCACGGAGAGAAGCCTAGAGAGCGTCTCGTTGACCTTCGAACCGAAGCACATGTTCAGGATGAGAAGGCGCTTTCCGACCTCGAGAGTGATGAGTTCGTCCGAGGGCATCTTCGCCTCGGACCTCTGCTCGGCGAGGTAGGACTTCAGCCGCTCGACCGACTCGGTGTTCGCCTGGTAATCGGCGTAGCCTTCCTTCCGGCGGAGTCGCCCCACCTCCATCGCCACGTCGTAAGGCACCGGCAGGTCCTCGCCCGTCCAGGACGGGATCGAGCCGATCTCCTTGACCTGCTCCACCAGCACCTCGTCCTCCTTGACCTCGATCACGCGCCACGACCTGCCGCGGGTGATGAAGGTGGCGAACGGCTCGGCAAAGGAGATGACGAACGATTCGTCCAGCTGGCCTACGATCTTACGCGTCGACAGGTCCCTGATCTTGAAGGATCGCTCGTCCGGGATCATCGAGATGTTGTCGTAGAAGTAGCGCATGCCGCGGCTCGACCGCCGGTACTGCTCCGGCGCAATGAAGACGAGGCCAATGTGCGAGAGCTGGTCGAGGACGGAATCGAACGCCTCCCGCAAAAGCGAGTGGAACGGGTACGAACGGGTCACGGTCCGGTAGGCGTCCTCGATGCCGACCGCGCCGGTCATCGCCATCGCGACGATTTGGTTCGCCAGGACGGTGAGCGGGTTCATCCTCACCCGCAGCGGCTCGATCTCCTCGTGCATCGCCTTCCTCGTGATGACCATGCTCTCGGCGATCTCATCGGGCGTGGAGGCGACGATGCAGCCCTCCGACTTCGCGCCGACGCTGTGTCCCGCCCTCCCCATCCTCTGCACCAGACGGACCACTTGCCGCGGCGAGTTGTACTGGATGGCGAAGTCCGCGCTCCCGATGTCGATGCCCAGCTCAAGGGATGAGGTGCAGATGAGTCCCTTCAGCACCTCCTTCTTGAAGTTTTCCTCCATCTCTATCCGGGTTTCCTTCGAGAGCGATCCGTGGTGCACCCCGACCGCGAACTTCTCGTCCCAGACGTGGTAGCGGGCGGCCAGCGCCTCCGCCGTGTCCCTCGTGTTGACGAATAGCAGCGTTGAGCGGTGGTGATCGATGAGCTGTCGGCAGCGGCGCATGCACGCGATCATCTGCGGGTCGCTCATCAGCGTGCCAGCGAGATCGCGATCCTTGTCCGTGACCCGGGGTGCCTGGACGGTCAGCTTCATGTCCTTGGCGATGTGCGAGCGGGAGATCGTGACCTTCCTCGACGGTCCGCCGAGGTACTTCGCCACCTCCTCCACCGTCCCGACCGTGGCCGAGAGGCCGATCCGCTGGAACTCCCCTGCCTCGTTCACGACGCGCTCCATCGCGACGGCCAGCTGCGCTCCTCTCTCGTCCTCCGCCAGCTCATGGATCTCGTCGATGACGAAGAAGCGGACGTTCGCGAGATGCGTGCGGAGCCTCTTGCCGGCGAACATCACCTGCAGCGTCTCCGGCGTCGTGATCAGGACGTCCGGCGCCTTCCGCGACTGCCTCATCCTTTCCGATTGGGGCGTGTCGCCGTGGCGGACCGCGACGTCCAGGCCGAGGGCCTTACCGAAATCCTCCAGCCTCCTGAGCAGGTCCCGGTTCAGCGCCCGGAGCGGTGTGACGTAGATGACCTTGATGCCCGGCCCTTGGGTCTGCAGGAGCTGGTGGAAGATCGGCAGCATCGCCGCCTCCGTCTTCCCGATTCCCGTCGGCGCGACGACCAACGTGTGCTCGCCCTTCAGGATGTGCGGGATCGCCATCCGCTGCGGGCCCGTCGGCTCGCGGATGTTCATGTTCGAAAGGAACTTCTTGATCCGGGGGTCGAGTAGCTCGAAGACCATGGGGGTTTCGAATCGAGGACTTGGCGGTACTTCAACCTATCGAGGTCCTCCTCGGAGGTGGGGCGATGCGAAGGGCCAAGAGCCGCTGCGGGCATTCATCCACGTGCATCTGCGAACGAAAGATGCGGGCAGGTCGGTCCGCGTCAAGGTCAAGGAGAGGATCGACCTCGTGCTGGAAGAGAACCCGACGACGGGCTACGGCTGGCAGATGGCGCAGCTGCCCGCCCTCCTCGAGCTCGTGGACAGCGACTACCTGCCCGACACGCCGCAGCGGTGCGGCAGCGGAGGAAGGAAGGTCTTCCACTTCGTCGTCGCCAGGCCTGGCTCCGGTTCCCTGAGATTGGAGTACAGAAGATCATGGGAGAAGGACGTCGAGCCAGCGAGGGTGTTCGAAGTATCCCTCGAATCGGCCTGATTATTTCTTCCTTCGGATCATCGAGCCGTTCCGTGCAACGCTACTTTTTGCGAACGTATCGCAATAGCACATTGCCGGACTTGTAGCCCTTGACCTCTTTGAGATCTAGGGAGGTCTTGGCGGTGACGCCTTCGAACAAGGGGCGCCCCTTCCCGAGGAGCATCGGACCGACGACCAGCATGTACTCGTCCACCAGGCCGTGTTGCGTCAGCTGGGACACTATCGATCCGCTCCCCATGACGAGCATGTCGTCCCCCTCTTCCTGCTTCATCTTCCTGATCTCCTCCGGATCCAGGCTGGGCAGGATCCGGGTGTTCTTCCAGGTCGGGGCCCTCAAAGTCTTCGAGAAGACGATCTTGACGTTGTCGTTGAGGGATTTCGCCATCTTCTGCATTGCTGGTGGCAGCTTAGGGTCGTTCAACGCTCCCGGCCAATATGCGGCCATGATCTCGTAGGTCTTCCTCCCGAACAGATAGGTGACCGATGAGGAGTCGGTCATCATGTCCTCGTTCAGCTCTGCGTCGTACACTGCTACATCCTGGAAATTGCCGTCCGCTCCCGTGAAGTAGCCCTCGGGTGTCACGCGGATGAATACGAGAATGCGCCTCATGTCACGAATCTAGGAAGCGCCCCGTTTATCTCCTTTGGCGTGCGGACCCACTGTCGCGATTACTTCTTCTCTTCAGTGGCCGCCGGTGCCGGAGCGGGCGTCGGTGCTGGTGCGGCGGGTTCGGTCGCCTCGAGCAGAAGCTCCGAGAGGTCCATGACCCTGATGTTGGCGCCGAGCTGCTTCGCGCCGGCCTGGAGGTTCAGGACGCAGAACGGGCAGGTGGTGACTATCCTCTCGGCGCCGGTCGCCACGGCCTCCTTCACCCTCTTCGCAGCGATGTTGACGGCGAGGTCGTTGTATTGTGACTTGTAGCCGCCGCCGGCGCCGCAGCACTGCGAGCTCATCCGGTTCCGCGGCATCTCGACGAGCTCGAGGCCGGGGATCGCCTTCATGACCTCGCGGGGCGGCTCGAAGACCCCCGAGTGCCTGCCGAGGTGGCACGGATCGTGGTAGGTGACCTTGATTTTCATTTCCTTGGTGAGCTTGAGCTTCTTCTCCTTGATCAGCTTCTGCGCGTACTGCGAGAAGTGATAGACCTCGAACGAGGGGTTGGAATAGAAGCGGCCATAATCGTGAGTGGTCGTCTTGAAGCATCCAGCGCAGGCGGTGACCATCGCCTTCGCGCCCATCTTCTCGACCTGCTTGATGTTGTTCTCGGCGAAGTCTCGGGAAGCGTCTATCTGCCCGGTCCTCAGCATCGGCGAGGTGCAGCAGTACTCGTCCCCTCCCATGATGTTCTGTTTGACGCCAGATCTCTCGAGCACCGTCGCCGCGGCCTTCGGTATGCTCTGCATCCTATAGGAGGCGGTGCAGCCAGCGAAGAAGACGACGTCGGGGTTGTAGTCGACGCGCTTGATGCCTTCGGGGAACCAGGCGCCCCTCTTCTCGGGCGGTTCGCCGTACGGATTGTTGGTGGCGAGAATCCGCTCGCGGATCTTCTTGTGCGCTGGCATGGGCCCCTTGCCCTGCTCTACCACCCACTCGCGCACCTTCTCCCAGAACTCGGCGAACTCGATCGAAACGTGACACACTTGCCAGCAGGCGGCGCAGCCGGTGCAGCGGTAAAGCGCGTCGACGAACTCGTCGTCGACCTCGACCTTGCGGCCGAGGATGCTGTCCATCGGGGTGCGGTTCTGCAGCTGTTTGAGATAGAAAACCTTGCCTCGGGGGCTGATCGACTCCCAGGGCTCCTGCAGGTAGGTGTCGCAGACCCTCACGCAGTACCCGCACTGGAGACAAGCCGACAATTCCCTGTTTATCCTTGGCATCCGCACCATCGAACGCACCTCAAACTCTGCCCGAATGTCGCGCGCGGGATCCCTCGCCCAGTCCTCGGGGAGGGGTTGGTCTAGGCATGAAACCTAGGTATTTATTTGTTGCCACGCGGCGCACTGGTGACCTTCAGGCATGCAGCCCTAACGCCCTTAATAATCCTGCCGCTTCTCCGTTCAACCCTCCAGTATCGGGCTGTATCCGTACCAGGTTCCTTCGAGGCGCAGGTTGCGCAGGTTCTCCTCGAGTATCTGCTTGTGCTTGATCTCCCACCCCACGAGGCTCTCGAGGGTCGACCTGGTCATGTCGTCGCCCACCTTCTCGAGCGACTCGGAGTACATTCTCCTGGAGTTCTCCTCGACCTCGATCCCTGTCTCAAGGGCGGATATCTCGTCCTTGAGTGTGAGGCAGGCGCCCGGGGGCGGGGTGAAGACGCGCTGCGGGATTATCTTGAGATACTCGTGCATCGGCTGCACGCAGGAGACGTCGCACAGCTGCCCCAGCCGGTCGAGCTCCTTCTGGATGATGCGGCGATGCTCCTTCTCGTCGCCCGCCAGGCTGCGGAACAATGCCGCGCCCCTCTCGTCCCCGACGCAGCCGGAAAGCGAGGTGTAGAAGTTGATCCCGAACTCCTCGATCTCGATCGCCGCCTTCAGGACCGCGACGCTCGCCTTGGCCCTCATCTCCAGTTCCGGGGTCGCCATCTTTCCTCGCCGCCTCTGACTAGGAAGCGGCCGGTATATTACTTGAGCGACTTCACGGCATCCGCGAAGGCAAACGCTTTCTAGCATCGGCGCGCATGGTTCCGCTGCATGCCGGAAGCTCATACGCCGCCATCGAAGGCCAAGGGTGACGTCAGGAAGATCACCAACGAGAAGGTCCTCGAGGCGACTGGAAAGGGCTGGGACGAGTGGTTCGCTGTCCTAGACGCGGTGGGCGTTGAGGAGAAAGGGCACCACCACGCGGTCGAGTACCTCAAGAACCACCATGGCCTCGGCGACGAGTGGGCAGAGAAGGTCGCTCGACGTTACGAGGAGGACCGCGGGTTGAGATCGCTCCTAGCCTAGGGCGGACTCATCTGAGTATCGTAGGGACTCAAACCGACGGGCCTTTCTCCCGTATGGCCGGAAAGCTTTAACTAGGTCCAACCTTCTGCGAGCCGAAACACGGACGGGTCCACCACTTGAGAATACGTTCACTCAATCCTCGCTCAAGGGATAACGCCCCTTCGGGGGCGACTTAGACGCTCACTCAGCTGCTGGTCCCCTCCCTGATCGTACTTTCGCTCGTCGGCGCGATCTCGGCGATCTGCCTCCGCGAGAGGCCGAAAGCCTCCAGGATATCGTTCGGCATCGCCGCGGTCGTCTCGCTTCTCATCCTGCTCACCGGCGTCGACGTTCTCATCGAGGGCCCCTATCTCGCTTCGCTCGGCGCCGTTCCCGGGTTCGCGACAGCCCCATTCTGGCAGCTCTGGATCGATCAGTTGTCGGCCTGGTTCCTCGTCGCTCTGGGCATCGTCGGCCTCGCCGCCTCGGTCTACTCCATCAGCTACGCCCGTGAGTACGAGGGGCACTACAGCATCGCGCGCTTCGGCGCGCTCTTCAACCTTTTCCTGTTCTCCCTGTTCCTCGTCTTCTCAGCCTCGAACCTCGTGCTGTTCCTCATCGCCTGGGAGCTGATGTCGCTCTCCTCCTACTTCCTCGTCGTCTACGAGCATCGCGACGGCTCCAACGTCGGCTCCGGGCTGCTGTATCTGGTGATGACGCACATCGGTACCACGCTCATCACCGTCGGCCTGGTGCTGATCGCGCTCCAGGCGGGAACCCTCGACTTCTCCCTCATCAACGGCGTCGGCGCATCGATGGACGTCGGACTGCGCTCGGTCGTCTTCCTGCTCCTGTTCGTCGGCTTCGGCGCAAAGGCGGGAATCGTGCCTCTCCACGTCTGGCTCCCGAAGGCGCATCCCGCGGCCCCGTCAAGCGTCTCGGCCCTGATGTCGGGAGTGATGGTCAAGACCGCGATCTTCATGCTCATTCGGAGCGTCTTTCAGTTCCTCGGCCCGACCGATGCCTGGTGGGGCGTCCTCATCCTACTCGTCGGGTCCGTCTCCGCCCTGGTCGGGGTACTCTACGCGATTGTCGAGAAGGATCTGAAGCGCATCCTAGCTTACTCGAGCATCGAGAACGTCGGGATAATCCTCATCGCGCTCGGCGCCTCGATCACCTTCGCCGCCTACGGCCTGTGGGACCTCTCCGCCCTGGCGCTGATCGCCGCCATCCTGCACTCCTTCAACCACGCCATATTCAAGGCGCTGCTGTTCCTCGGCGCCGGCTCCGTAGCCATGGCGACCGGGACGAGGGATATCGAACAGCTCGGTGGCCTCGCGAGGAGGATGAAGTGGACGGGAGTGCTGTTCCTCGTCGGCGTGCTTTCGCTCGCCGCCATACCGCCGTTCAACGGCTTCGTCAGCGAGTGGCTCGTGTTCCAGTCGTTGTTCCTTTCCTTCAGCGTGAACAACGTGATCGTGAACCTCACCCTCGCCTTCGCGCTCGGCATGCTCGCCCTCACCGGGGCGCTCGCTGCCGCGGCGTTCGTCAGGACCTACGGCATCGCGTTCCTCGGAAGACCGAGGAGCAAGGAGGCCGAGGCGGCGCAAGAGGTGCCCGCCGCGATGACCGCATCGATGGCCGCCCTCGCCATCCTCTGCCTGGCGACCGGCCTCATGGCGACGTCGATGGTGCAGGTCGCCGACTCGGTCAGCTTCGACGTGCTCCATGTGAGCATCGGTTCGAAGCTGGTCGATGGCCTTGTGCTCCAATCCCCCGCCCCCGGTTTCTCGGCGATGTCCCCCGCGATCCTCGGGATAGCGCTCGCAGCAGTCATCGGCAGCGCGATCGTCCTCGTACGCGTCTACGGCGGCAAGAGGGCGACCAGGAAGGCGGACACCTGGGACTGCGGTACTCCCCTGAGCTCAAGGAACGAGTACACCGCCACGGGCTACTCCCAGCCGATGAACCGGCTGTTCAATGGCCTTTATCGTTCCAAACCGACGACCAAGGTCGTCGAGGAGCGGACGCCCTTCGTCAGGAAGCTCTCCTTCTCGACGAGCATCGAGCCGATATTCGAACGCTACCTGTACGACCCCCTGGTCAAGCTGACGACCGGCATCTCCAGAAGGGTCGGCGGGATCCAGACCGGCAGCATCCAACGGTATTTGGCGTACATCTTCGCCACCCTGGTGCTCCTGCTGCTGGTGTTCCGGTGATCCCATGAACGATGTGCTCGTAGCGGTCCTGCAGGCGCTGTTCCTCTTCGCCATCGCCCCTCTCATCACCGGGATCATCCGCAAGCTCAAGGCATGGATGCAGAGCCGCCGCGGCCCACCGGTCCTCCAGCCCTACCACGATTTGGCGAAGCTCTTCCACAAGGACTCGGTCGTCTCGAAGGACGCCTCCTGGATTACGAGCGTGGCGCCTTACGTCTGCATCGCGGCGATGTTCGCTGCGGCTCTCCTGATACCCGCGTTCGTCTCCGACTCGATCGGGTTCGCAGGCGACCTGATCGTGGTCGTTTACCTGTTCGCCATGGCCCGCCTGTTCATGACTCTGGCCGCGATGGATGCGGGCAGCACGTTCGGCGGGATGGCGTCGAGCCGCGAGATGTTCGTCTCGGCGATCATCGAGCCGACGATCCTCCTCGCTATCTTCACCTCCGCTCTGATCGCGGGCGCCACGGACCTGTCGACGATTTCTGAGCGGCTCGCGACCTCCGGTGCGGACCTCCTCAGGCCGTCCCTCTTCCTCGCCTTCGCCGCGTTCTTCGTGGCGATACTTGCCGAGAACGCACGCATCCCGGTTGACAATCCCTCGACCCACCTCGAGCTGACGATGATCCACGAGGGAATGCTGCTCGAGTACTCCGGCAGGCACCTCGCGCTGATGGAGTGGGCGAGCATGACCAAGCTGGTGCTCTTCATGACCATCGCCTGGAGCGCCTTCTTCCCCTGGGGCATCGCGACGAGCCTCGATCCGGCATCGATCCTGATCGGCGTCGTGGTGCTCGTCGTCAAGCTGCTAGCGCTCGCCGTCGCGATCGCTCTGATCGAGTCGTCGATGGCGAAGATGAGGTTGTTCAGACTGCCCAACCTGCTGACGGGCTCGTTCCTGCTGGCCTTCCTGGCGGTCATGACGTACTTCGTGTTGTGAGGTGAAAGAACGCCGACCTTGGTTGAAGCGAACATCGTGAACGGCCTGGCCGCGCTGGTCATGCTGGCGGCGTTCATGCTCGTGGCGAGCTCGCGCATGGGCACGATGATACGCGTGTTCGCGCTGCAGTCCCTCGCCCTCGGCGTGCTCGCCGCGGCGGTCGCCTACCTCACCGGGACGTGGGACATCTACATCGTCGCCGGGCTGACCATCGGCCTGAAGGCGGTCGCGATACCGCGCATCCTCGACTACGTCATGGTCCGGATCAAGGTAGAGAAGGAGGTCGAGCCGCTGCTCAAGACTCCGTCCTCTCTGCTCGTCTGCGCTGGCCTGGCCGTGCTCGCCTACTACATATCCGCCCCGATCATCGAGCAGGGCACCGTGATCACGCGCAACGCCATGGCGCTCTCCATCGGCGTCGTCTTGATCGGTCTGTTCCTGATGATCTCCCGCCGCAAGGCGATGACCCAGGTGATCGGCCTGCTCTGCATGGAGAATGGGCTGTTCATGGCGGCAATCTCCGCCACGTACGGCATGCCGCTCATTGTCGAGCTGGGCATCTTCTTCGACGTGCTCGTCGCGGTCATAATCCTCGGGCTGTTCGCCTTCCGCATTAATCGCACCTTCGACACGCTCGACACCTCGTTCCTGAGGAGGCTGAGGGATTGATCGAGCTCCTGCTAGCAATCCCGGTGCTGACGGCTCTCGTGTGCTTCCTCGGCAATTCCAGAAGAATGCTCGAGCTCGTCGGAGCGATTGGTTCCGCCGTGCTGTTCGCGGCGAGCCTCGCCTTCGCGGTGCAGGTGTTCAGCGTCGGGGCGATTTACGAAGGCGGGTTGTTCCTAGACGCGTTCGGTGCGTACGTCCTTGCGATAGTTGCTTTCATCAGCCTGCTGGTCTCCCTCTACTCGATAGGCTATATGGGCCGGGAGTACGAGGAGAAGGAGTTCGGGCTCGGTCGCCTCCGTCTCTACTACACCCTGCTCCACACGTTCATCTTCACCATGGTCCTGGTCTGCGTTGCGAACAACCTTGGCATCATGTGGATTGCGATCGAGGGGACGACCCTCGCCTCGGCCTTCCTCGTCGGGTTCTACAACCGCGAGACGTCGCTCGAGGCGGCGTGGAAGTACGTCATCATCTGCTCTGTCGGCATCACCCTGGCGCTGCTCGGCATCATCCTCACCTACGCGTCGATCACGCGCGTCCCTGGGACCGCGGAGACGGGCCTCGACTGGACGACGCTGATGAGCAACGCGACGCTGCTCGACCCGACGCTAGTCAAGGTCGCCTTCATCCTCGTCCTGGTCGGCTACGGGACGAAGGTCGGGCTGGCGCCGATGCACACCTGGCTGCCGGACGCGCACTCGCAGGCGCCCACCCCGGTCTCAGCCCTCCTATCTGGCGTTCTGCTCAACTGCGCCATGTACGGCATCCTCAGGCTGGACATGGTCTCTTCCGCCGCGCTCGGGCCGGGATTCAGCGGCACGTTGCTGATCCTCTTCGGCGTCGTCTCGCTCGGCATCGCGGCCGCTTTCATCGTCCTGTCCAAGGACTACAAGCGGCTGCTCGCCTACTCCAGCATCGAGCACATGGGTATCATCTCCGTCGCCTTCGGCATCGGGGGCCCGCTCGGCATCCTGGGCGGCCTGCTGCACATGTTGAACCACGCGGCGACGAAGTCGATGCTCTTCTTCACCTCCGGCAACATCCTGCTCCGGTTCAAGACGAAGGCGATGGACGAGGTCAAGGGCCTCGGCCGGAGCATGCCGTACACCGCGCTTTTCCTTTTCCTCGGAGCATTGGCCATCACCGGCTCGCCGCCGTTCAGCATCTTCGTATCCGAGCTGACGATCGTCTACGCCGGGCTGAGCACGGGCCAGTATCTTGTCATCGGGCTGTTCCTGCTCTCCCTTGCCGTCATATTCGGCGCGTTCCTGTGGCATATCGGAGGGATGGTCTTCGGGAAAGGGAAGGAGGACGGACCGAAGGGAGAGGTCAGCCGCCTGAACCTCGCCGTGATCGCGATCTTATTCGTCGTGGTGCTCGGGCTCGGCATCTTCATTCCTGAGGTTCTGACGAAGGTGCTCGACTCGGTCGTCGCGCTGTTCCAGGGGGCGGGCTTGTGACGGAGAACCGCCTCGCCGACATCGTCGGCTCGATGTCTCCAGAGGTGAGCGCCGCAATCCTCACCAGCTCCGTGCGCCAAGAAGAGATATGGATGGAGGTGGACACCGACCACCTGAAAGGCGTCGCCGCGCACATCCACAATCTGTGGGGCGCTGACCTGGTGACGATGCACGCGGTGGACAACCGCGCTCGGACCAAGGACTACAAGATCGTCGTCGTGCTGTCGCTGAATGGCGAGGCCGAGACGGTGACGCTCCTTGCGAGCATCGCCTCGGACTCGCCGCGGTACGCTTCGCTCACGCCCGACATTCCCTCTGCTAGCTGGTTCGAGCGCGAGATTCGCGATATGTTCGGGATCGAGCCGGTCGGTCACCCCGAGCTTCGGCCCTTCGTTCTCTACGACGATTGGCCTGCCGACGTTCATCCGCTGCGCAAGGACTTCGACGCGTCCACCAAGATCCCCAGGGTCCCCAATCCTTACCCGTTCCGGCGGGTAGAGGGAGAAGGCGTATTCGAGATACCGGTCGGTCCAGTGCACGCCGGTGTCATCGAACCAGGCCACTTCAGATTCAGCGTCTCCGGCGAGCCGATTATCGCGCTCGAGGTCAGACTCGGCTATACGCACAAAGGCACGGAGAAGCTCTCGGAGTCCATGCCATACGCGAGGGGGGTCGACCTCGCGGAGAGGATTTCCGGCGACAACTCGTTCGCGCACTCGCTCGCATATTGCCAGACGGTCGAGAAGCTGGCCAGCATCGAAGCGCCGGAGAGGGCCCTATGCTTGAGGACGGCATTCGCGGAGATGGAGCGGATCTACAACCACCTCGGCGATCTGGGGGGCATCGCGCTCGACACGGGTTTCAGTATCCCTGCCCAGCACGCCTTCATCCTCAGGGAGAGGATGCTCGACCTCAACGACCGCCTCACCGGGAGTAGATTGCTGCGTTCGACGAACCGCGTGGGCGGGGTCTGGAAGGACGTCGGCCGAGAGGCGGCGCAGAGGGTCGCCGGGCAGTTGGTCAGGTTGGAGCTGGAGTTCGATGACTTCGTGGATATGCTAGAATCATCGCCTTCCTTCTTCGATAGGATCGAGACGACCGGCGCCGTCACTCTGGATCAGGCAAGGCTTTTAGGCCTCGTCGGACCGGCGGCGCGGGCGAGCGGATACGACCGGGACGTCAGAAGGGACCGCCCTTACGCTGCCTACGCCAGGCTCAGTTTCCGTGTCCCGGTCCAGCGCGAAGGCGACGTCAGGGCGAGGATGCAGGTCAAGATCGATGAGCTCCGCGATTCGCTCAGCCTCGTCAAGCAGGCGTTGCAGGATGCGCCAGAGGGCGAGCTATCGGTCGAGGTCGGCGACGTACCCGAGGGGAGGACAGCGTTCAGTCTGGTCGAATCGCCTCGCGGAGAGCTGGTGCACTGGATTATCTCCGGTCCGGAGGGGAGGCCGTTCCGCCACAAGGTCGTCGACCCCTCGTTCCGCAACTGGCCCGCGATGGAGGTCGCAGTGCTCGGCAACATCGTCCCCGATTTCCCGCTCATCAACAAATCATTCAATCTCTCGTACTCGGGGAGCGACCTGTGAGGTGTCCAGATGAAGGTCCTTAAGCTGGGCGTGTGGAAGAAGGGGATCGTGACGAACGACTTCCCGATCGATGTGAGCGGCGCCGACGTTGAGGTGCTTGGCTGCCAGCTCGAGGCGAGGATCAGGCAGATGTTCGGACGGTCCCTCGCGATCAGGGAGGTGGACGCGGGTTCGTGCAACGGGTGCGAGGTCGAAGTGAACTCGCTGTCCAATCCGGTCTACGACCTGGAGCGCTTCGGACTGCGCATCGTCGCTTCGCCGCGCCACGCGGATATGCTTCTCGTGACCGGACCGGTGACGAGGAACATGGAATCGGCGTTGAGGAAGACCTACGACGCGACTCCCGAGCCCAAGCTTGTCGTGGCGTTGGGAGATTGCGCCAAGGACGGCGGGATTTTCAGCGGATCGTATGCGGTCACTGGTGGGGTCGGGAAAGTGCTCCCCGTCGATGTCTATATCCCTGGCTGCCCACCACGGCCCCAGGCGATACTGGCCGGGATCATGGCCGCGCTCGACAAGATGCCCCGAAAGTGAGAATCGGGCTCAGCGCACCACGATGACAGTGCAGCTCGCATGGCGGACGACATACTCGGAGACGCTTCCGATGAGCACCCGGTCGATCGCGGTCTTGCCGCTGGTGCCGACGATGATTGCCTCGGCCTTGACGCGCTTCGCCGTCTCCATAATCGCCTCGTAGGGATTGCCGGCTTCGAGGAACGTCTTGACCTCGACGCCCATCTCGGTGCCCTTTGCCTTCAGGCTCGTCAGCTGGTCCATTCCTGCCTTCACCAGCTGCTCCTTGTCCTCCTCTGGCTTCGGGTTCACCGAGTACGCTACGCACAATGTCGCCTTGAACAGCTTGGCGTACTCGAAGGCGTAGCTCTCCGCCTTCTCTGAGTTCTTGCTGCCGTCGGTCGCTAGGAGGATGTTCATTCTGGTACCGTCCAGTCTCGATATTTCACTAACAACTCAAGCGTATAAACGCCTTTCTGACCGAGAGATGTGCCGGTTGGACGTCAGGGGCATCTCTTGGTGGCCACC
>JAJRAL010000083.1 GCA_028679935.1 Methanomassiliicoccales archaeon
AGCCTCATGTCGAGTATCGCCTTCGCCTGCTCCTCGTCGAGCTCGAAGCGCGCCATCAGCGCCGAGCGGGCTTCGTCCGGCGTCTCCGACTCGCGGATGATGCGGATCGTGTCGTCGAGAGCGTCGATCGCCTTCATCAGCGCGATCAGGATGTGCTCCCTCTTCCGCGCCTCCTTGAGCTCAAACGCGGTGCGGCGGGTGACGACCTCACGGCGGTAGGAAAGGTAGTACTGCATCGTCTCTTTCAGCGTCAGCACTTTCGGCTCGTTGTTCACCAGGGCGAGGTTGATGACCCCGAAGGTCGCCTCCATCTGCGTGTGCTGGAACAGCTGGTTCCGGACGATCTCCTCCATCGCGTCCCGGCGGATTTCGATGACGATTCGCATGCCCTCGCGGTCGCTCTCGTCGCGGAGGTCGGTGATACCGTCGATCTTCTTGTCCTTGACCAGCTCGGCTATCGTCTCGATCAGAGTGGACTTGTTGACCTGGTAGGGGATCTCGGTGACGATGATGCGCTGCTTGCCGTCCTTCTCCTCGATCTTCGTCTTGGCCCTGACCTTCAGGCGCCCCCGTCCGGTGGAGTAGGCCTCCATAATTCCGGAGATGCCGTAGATAGTCCCGCCGGTTGGGAAGTCGGGGCCCTTGACGAACTCCATCAGATCGAGCGTCTCGAGCTCCGGCCTGTCGAGCAAGGCAACGAGCCCGTCGATGATCTCGCTCAGGTTGTGCGGCGGCATGTTGGTGGCCATTCCGACCGCGATGCCGGAAGAGCCGTTGACGAGCAGATTGGGAAGCTTCGCGGGAAGAACGCTCGGCTCCTGCAGGCTGCCGTCGAAGTTCGGAACGAACTCGATCGTCTCCTTATCGATGTCGGCCAACATCTCGTCCGCGATCTTGTCCATGCGGCACTCGGTGTAACGCATGGCCGCCGGTTCGTCCCCGTCGACGGAGCCGAAGTTGCCCTGACCGTCGACCAGCGTGTAGCGCAACGAGAAGTCCTGGGCCATGCGGACGAGCGAATCGTAGACCGCAGTGTCGCCGTGCGGGTGATACTTGCCGAGGCAATTGTGCACGACGACGCCATTCGCAACGAATTCGTGGTCGCCTTCGACCTGCAAATCGTAAGTCTCCTGCTCTTCCGCGAGGCGTTCGACGTTTCTGACCCTCTGGAAGTAGATGTTATTGTTCAGGACCTCATCGATGAGCGGGGCGAGCCCGGACCCCAGGCGCTTCAGTTTGCTGTAGATCCCCCAATCTCCCACCTGGGTTCGGCCAAGACGTTTCAATGGGAGGTCCGACGAGTACCGGATCTTGGCTCCGCATGGGTAGGTGATGCCTGACCTGAACTTGCTGCCTTCAACGTCCTCGTACCAACCAGAACCCAGATGTCGTTCTGAGAGTTCGGCGAAGACAGCCTGGCCGAGGTAAGGGATACTGTCCATTTCCGATGGCTTGTTCGTGGAAAGTATCACTCGGTTCAGTCTTTCCCGCTTCTCAGCGCATGCGAGGTTGAGCATCCCGGCCAACGCCTTTGAGAATCTGCCGCTGACCTCTATCGATATCGAATCATAGTTGTGCGTGGTGAAGTGGCCATTGATGACGCTGATCCTGGCATCGCCGCCTCTCCTTGTCTGGCGGTATTTCCTCGCCATGATCCCCAGCTGCTGCAGGATGAGATGGATATCCTCTCCAAGTCTCTCCGAGACCGTCGAATACTCAATCACGTTTCGCTTCGCGTGAACCGATCCATCGCCATCGATGAGCCCTGATAGCAGTGAGGTGATCACGGAGCGCGGCGAACTGAAGAACAACTCCGGTATCCTCTTGGTCGGCGCTTTCCAGCTGCTGTCTATACCGAATGCAACGGCAAGGTAGCCGTTCAACTCCTTAGAATTCACCCTAATCTGGTGAGTGATTTCCTCGTGAATTGACCCATCTGTTCTGGTCGTCCATGCCGTCTTTCCCTCAATCCATGCCTCGTACCCAAACGCCCTCTTGAGACAGGCCTGGACCCGTTCCATTGTCTCCCCGGCCGATGAGAAGAAGCAGAATCTTCCATTCCACTCTTCGTACCATCCGTCGGACAGGAATTGGCCAATCAGATAGGCTACGTCCTCGTCCAGCACCATCTCCCGCCCTCTGAACGAAGGAAGGCGCGCATATGGCAGATCTGGATAATCTGCGCGCAAAACGAGGAAGTCATCCTGTGTGAGGTTCGAGGCGTCCTTCCATTCGTAGCTCAACCCGGGTGTCATCACCTTTAGCTTCTGCGAGGGGGTAAGGGTCAGGGCGATGCCATTCTCGAGTGTCACCTTCAGCAGTTTGCGCTTGGGCATTCCGAACAGCCCGGTGACTCTCGATTTCCCCCGATGGGTATACACCACTTCACCGCATTCCACATCTTCAATCCTGACCAGACCACGATCCGTGAGGACCCTGGTGCCTGCAACGAAGCATTCGCCCACGACCCTGGCCGACTTCATGTATCTCTTGCTGGAAGTCAGCCCCATGTCGTACATGGAGTACAGGATGCGGCGATGCACGGGCTTCAGCCCGTCCCTGACGTCGGGGAGCGCCCTCGAGACGATGACGCTCATCGCATAGTCGATGTAGGACTTCTTCATCTCCTGCTCGACCGCGCGGTTCACTGCCTTGTGCGTCACGGCCTCTGGCACGGCTGCCTTGTCGTCCTGGGAACCCTCCATTTTATCCACCTCACACGTCCAGGTTCTCGACTTCCTTGGCGTGGGTCACGATGAATTCGCGCCTCGGTCCGACCTCATCGCCCATCAGCGTCGTGAAGAGCTCGTCCGCGCGGACGGCGTCGTCGACGGTGACCAGTTTCATCACTCGTCTCGCGGGGTCCATGGTCGTCTCCCAGAGCTGCGATGGGTTCATCTCTCCCAGCCCCTTGTACCGATTGATCGTCGCTCCTTTGCCGAGCTCGGCGAGGGCCTCATCCCTCTCCTTCTCGGCGTAGCAGTAGATCTCGCGGCTTCCTTTCGCCACTCTGTATAATGGCGGCTGCGCGATGAACACGTAACCGCTGTCGATGAGCGGCTTCATGTGACGGAAGAAGAGCGTGAGAAGCAGCGTTCGGATGTGAGCGCCGTCGACATCGGCATCGGTCATCAGCACGATGCGGTGGTATCTCGCGTTGGCGATGTTGAAATCCTGGTCGATGCCGGTGCCCATCGCGGTGATCAGGTTCCGGATCTCCTGGTTCTTGAGGATCTTGTCCATGCGGGCTCGCTCGACGTTGAGGATCTTGCCCCTCAGCGGGAGGATTGCCTGGAACTCGCGGTTCCGGCCCATCTTCGCACTGTTGTGGACGAAGACGCCGGCCGCGAGGGCGAAGTTGTGGGTGCCAGGGACCTCAAGATCGTAGACGTCCATTCGCTCTGGAAGACGCTCGACCGAGACGACCTTATGGTTGAAGTTGCGGACCGCCACGGTGGCCTTCTCCGCGTCGCCACCGAAATACCTGGCGCAGAACTTGTCGAATCGAAGCGCCGATTTGTCTTTCCATATCAAACGCGAGGAAGAGTAGCCCTCGATATTGAGGCTCCCATCCCCCCTTAGACACTGCCTCAGCGCGAGCATCGTCTTCCGGTAGTACGTCTGGCTCAAGGCCTTATGTCGTTTGGCGCGGAACTCGGGTGTCCACTGCTCACTTGTCTTGCGTGCCCTCCATTCTCTGAGATGGAAATCGCTCCACTGGTCATTTGCGACAGCGGCAAGGCGCTCTCTGACTTCTGGATGCGACGCGAAATAAGCTCTCTTCTCCGCGGACTGGGTCACGCGGTTCTCTTCCTTCGACCAGTACGCCCTTTGTGCCCTGTTCAA
>JAJRAL010000076.1 GCA_028679935.1 Methanomassiliicoccales archaeon
CCCTTGGAGTCGCTCATGACCATGTTCTCCCACTTGTAGCCTGCGAGGTGCATGATTCTGGAGATTGCGATGTTCGCTGCGCCCGCGCCGATGAACGCCGCCTTCATCTCGGATGGCTTCTTGCCAACTACCTTGGCCGCGTTGATCGCGCCTGCGGCGACGATCGTGCCAGTTCCCTGCTGGTCATCGTGCCAAACAGGAATCTCGCACTCCTTCCTCAACCGCTCGAGAATGTAGAAACACTTCGGCTGAGAGATGTCCTCAAGGTTCACTCCGCCTAGTGATGGTTGGAGTATCTTGACGGTCTCAATGATCTTGTCAGGGTCCTTCGTGCCGAGGCAGAGGGGGAACGCATCCACGCCGCCCAGGTACTTGAACAGGAGCGACTTGCCCTCCATGACAGGCATGCCCGCCTCAGGGCCGATGTCTCCCAGACCGAGGACTCTCGTTCCGTCAGAAATCACACCGACGGTGTTCCAGCGGTTAGTATGCACATAGGACAAGTCCTTGTTCTTGTTGATCGCCTTGCAAGGCTCGGCCACGCCTGGTGTGTACCAGATCGCGAACGCGCTGAAGTCCCAGACCGCGCACTTCGGGACAACCTCGATCTTTCCCTCGTAGAACGGGTGATAGACCATCGCGAGCCTCGCGGGCTCGTAGGCCTTCTTCAGCATCTCGTCCACTGATACCTTCACGAGCGGCTTCCCCATCGGCTTCGCCTTCTTGGCGGGAGCCTTCTTCGCAGCGGCCTTCTTGGCCGGCTTGGATTTCTTCGCCATTCGAATCTACCCCTTGTTTTTCGTCTCGTGTCGAAAGTCGTTGAATCGATTTCACATTTCAGTCAACTTGAGCGGTTCTTTGTAGGTCAAGTTGCGAGCGAGGGGATTGATTCCGGCGATTAATAGATTGTTGTCGTACACGAGCCATTCGGGGTCATCCGCCGCACCACGGAACTTCTACCTGGACGATGCAGTTCGAACTCTGATGACGCAGTTCGATGAGCGATTGACCTCCTATGTCGGGAAATGATGCAAGGTTAGTAAAAGTGAATGCCGATTACCGTGCCGGTCTTAGAATGTCAGTCAAAGCTTCAAGGAACGAACTAGTAGTGGGCGAGCGCACAGACAAGAGCCGAATCGCGCTTCCAATCATCCAATACAAGGGGTCCGAGGGGCCGTCTGTGTTTATCGGCGCGGGGATCCACGGGGACGAGCTGACGGGCCAGGCGAGCCTCTGGAGGCTCTACGAATTCCTGGAGAGCAAGGACATCCACGGGACGATCACCATCATGCCTGTTCTGAACCCCGACGGGCTGAGCTTCAACGTCCGGGGAATCCCTGAGGCGGGTGTCGACCTAAACAGACTTTTTCCAGGCAAGGTGGATGGTCACATATCTGAGAGGATCACCGCCAAAATATGGGAGATTGCGAGCAAGCATGATGCGATCATTGACCTGCACACATTTGGCCCGAGCATTCCAGTAGTACTCATCGACAGTGTCACGGGCGATCTGAAACAGAAGATGGATCGGCTCGCTGAGTCGACCGGCATGACTGTGCTCGAGGAACTTCCCCCTCAAGAGTACGCCTTGCAGAATCTGGGTGCAAGCTTTGGCGGTGCTGCGACCGCCATGAAGATACCAAACATCACAATCGAGTTGGGCGGTTCAAAAGGCATCGACTGGGGCAGTGTCGAGGCGGGCTACCTCGCGATCCGAAACGTGCTGGTCGACATGGGGATGGTCAAGGGCACCATGACCCGTATCATGTCCAGCATAGTGATCCACGAGAAGGGCTACCGAAGGGATGATGTCTATTCCGAGAAGGGCGGTCTCATCGAATACACCGTCAAGGTCGGCGACAAGATCAGGAAAGGCGCCATATTGGCAAGAATCAGGGACATCTTCGGCGACGTCGTCGAAGAGGTCAAGATGCCCCAGGACGGCTACATGATCTCTGAGAACTACGCCAACGTCACCCAGACCGGCGGAGGGATCGCAACGATCGCCGTCAAGGTGAAGAATTAGACGGGCTCACACATATATTCAGAGTAAGTAGATGCTCGCGCTGATGAAGGCGCTTCTGCTTGACGGATACACCGATGAACCCGCGTGCCTCGGGGTACCCCCATTCATATCACCCTATGCGAGACTGGCCTATGGCTCGCTGCTGGCTGCGGGCGCGGAGGCCTCCTACGCCACCATCGACCAATACAGGTCGGGCAGCCTGAACCTGTCGAGGTTCGACCTGGTGGCTGTAGTTCGCAACGTGGCCGTCCCTGGCAAGTACCTCCGGGGGATGCCAGCGAGCGACAAGGAGCTGCTAGCGATTCGAAGACTTGTGAGCGGAAAGGCAATCACAAGCCTTGGTGCAGATCCAGGACGAACTCCCGCTCAACTGATGGATGCGTTTGATCACGTCGCGTCCAAGGACCTGGACGCAACCCTATTCGACCTCATCACGAAGAAGGAACTGGTCGATCGGAGGAGGACTTACGCGGAATGGCAGGACTGGCTGAGGCGAGGAGCGGAGGCGTGCAGATCCCACCCCGACTTTGGTGGCGCTCTCATCGCAGAGGTCCAGATGTACCGGGGATGTGTGAGGTACATCACTGGCGGCTGCAAGTTCTGCATTGAACCATTATTCGGTGATGTGCAATTCAGGCAGCCCGAGGACATTCTCTCCGAGGTCGTCGAACTATCTGGAAAAGGGGTTCGCAACTTCCGACTGGGAGCACAGTCGTGCGTCTATTGCTACATGTCGAAAGAGACCGGGAGGTCGGAGACACCGAAACCCAATGTGGAGGCAGTCTCTACTGTGCTCAAGGCAATCCGTGAGGCCGTGATGCCAGTGGTCTTCCATCTCGACAACGCTAATCCAGCTGTGATCGCGTCACATCCCCAGGAGTCTCGAGAGATCACGAAGGCAATCGCGGAGAATTGCACGAGCGGCAATGTACTCGCTTTCGGCCTCGAATCCGCAGATCCGAAAGTCGCGAAGATGAACAATCTCAATTCGACTTCGGAGCAAACCCTCGAGGCCATCCGGATCGTAAACGAAATCGGCTCGAGAAGAGGGGCGACCGGCCTTCCCCTCGTACTCCCGGGCATCAACTTTGTCTGCGGCCTAGATGGAGAATCGAAGGAGACCTACA
>JAJRAL010000166.1 GCA_028679935.1 Methanomassiliicoccales archaeon
AAGAACGAGTTCCACTTCCTCTACGACCTCGATACCGACATCACGCACAAGATCGAGACCATCGCCAGGGAGCTGTACGGCGCCAAAGGTGTCAAGTTCCACGACGAGGCGGAGAAGGACATGCGTGAGATCGAATCGCTTGGCTTCGGCAAGCTGCCAATCTGTGTGGCGAAGACTCAACACTCGCTCAGCGACGACCCGAAGATGAAGGGGGCGCCGACGGATTGGGTGCTGACGGTGAGGAACCTAGAGATCAGCGCCGGCGCGGGGTTCATCGTTGCGGTGTGCGGCGACATCATGCTCATCCCGGGACTGCCTGGAGAGCCGAGCGCCCTGAGCATGGACATCGACGAGCACGGGAAGATCATCGGGCTCAATTGAGCTCGGCAGCTCTGGCTAGATGCTCGACGGTGTCCTCCGCCAGGACGCTCAGGTCCTCAGCCGGGAGTATGTCGGCCGCGTTGACATCGAAGAGGAACGAGGCGTTCGCCGGTATCTCGTCGTCCCCGCTCCAGACAATGACCTTGACTGGCATTTTCGGGAACGGCATGAGCTTGACCGAGCCATTTCCCAATCTCAGCGGTACTCCGCCCAGCTTCGCGCCTGCTCTGAGCAACAGCTCTGGTTTTTCCCCGAACTCGGCCGAGATGCGTCGCAATACGCGATGGTCGAAGGCGCTCGCATACACGCTTCCCGCCGGCAGCATCGCAAAGGAAACGTCCTGCCCTCCGACCTCAGCGTCGGCGCAGCCGTTCAGGTAGTGAAGGACGAGGATCTGTAGATGTCTTCGGACCTGCTTGCCGTCTTCCTCCATCGTCCTTCCCTTGAATGAGACGAGAATCTGCGAGGAGAAGTGAGGGAGGACTAGCCGATCACCTTCCAGTTTCCCGCCAGATCCCGGGGCGACTCGATCGAGGTCGCCCTCCTCGAATCTCGTCCACGCCTCAGCAAGCGCGTCCGTCGGACCTGGGCGCGTCCTTCCCGGTCACCCGGGACCACGAGGTCGACCGCCTCGGAGGCGGAGTGGAACTCGAGTCCCAGATCCCTGACGCCCTCGAGCACCCTTCGAACATGCGCCAGGTTGTCGGCGACCTGCTGCTCGTCGAGCACGCCGCCGCCATACGTCTCGACCATGTGCCAGGAGTGGGTCGCCATGACCAGGCAGCCTTTCTTGAGGCCCAGCGCCATATCGAGGTAGTCGTCCGGCCGGCGCTTGCCCTCGTGCATCGGCCAAAGATACGAGACGATGCGCTTTCCCCTTGCGTCGAGACCCCTCGCGACCGGCAGCTCCCAGAGCCCCTCGTCGAGCCGGTACGGCCCGACGCGCCCTTGCTTAATGTCGACGGTCTTCGAGGAGTCGTACTTGAAACCCTCCTTCGCCAGGATCGATAGGGTCTCGCTGTTCGTGTGCAGGTACGGCGCCCTGAACCCCGACGGCCTCGTGCCTGTGACATCCTTGACGATCGAGGCGCTCTCCGAGACCACGCTCTCGATCTCCGGCCCGGTGAGGCAGATGCCGGTCGACTCGCCGGTGATGTCCTCGTGGCAGACGCCGTGGCATCCGACCTCGTGGCCGGACAATAGCTCGCGGACGTCGACCTTCTTGTCGATGGCCCTCAGCGTGTCGCCCTCCAGGAAGAACGTGCCCCTGATCCGAAGCTCCTCTAGCAGATCGACGAGCATCGAGAGTCCGCGGGCCGACGATTCGGTGCGGAACGAGGATGTCTCCTCACCTCGTACGGTGGAGGCGGCGTCGTAGCGCCCCTGCTCGGCCACGTTCACGTCCCGGTCGACGTCGACGGTGAACACCGCGTAGCGCATGCCGTCTTCTATCCACCTGCTCGTATAACCGGCTTTCTGCGCCCCTTCGGCCGCATCTGGCAAGCTATAAGTAAACGGAACGCGTGGCATCGGACGCTGATGAAAGAGGATGCGAGGATCACGGTCGGTTCGAGGAAGGTCGCGGTCATCGGCGCAGGCGTGGCCGGCCTCTCGGCCGCGGTGTCGCTGGCGAAGAGGGGCATCAGGCCGTTGCTGATCGAGGCGAAGGACGGGCTCGGCGGGGAGGCCGCGGAATTCGCCTGCAAAGGGATCGACCAATGCGTCCGATGCGACGTCTGTCTCGGCCGGGACCTGGTGCGCGAAGCGAAGCTGCTAGGCATCGAACGGATCAGAGGGGCCAAGGTCGCTTCGATGACCGGAGAGGAAGGAGCCTTCAGGATCCATCTAGGTCCGGATCTGGACGGCAGGAAGTCAGTGGTCGAGGCTGATTCGGTGATCGTTTCGACCGGTGCCGCGCCGTACGACCCCTCAGGTGACAAGCGACTCGGGTTCGGGTTCGCTCGGGATGTCATATCTGCCTACGACGCCGAGCTCGAGCACGCGAAGACGGGGAGACTGGTCGTTCCTTCGACTGGATTGACGCCGAGGAGCGTTGCGTTCGTGCAATGCGTCGGCTCGAGGGATGAGAGGACCGGTGCCATCGCCTGCTCGAAGGTCTGCTGCAAATACTCCCTCAAGCTGGCTCAGCTTTTGAAGCGGGCCGACCCTGACATCTCGATTCTCTACCTATTCATGGACTGGAGGCCGGTTGACGCGGAGGACGACATACGCCTCTGGGCGGCCGCTCAAACGAACGTCAAGCTCGTCCGGTCGAGACCGGCGGAGATCTTCGTAGGAGAGGCTGGCAAGCCGGTCGTCAGGTACGCGGCAGCAGGAGACTCCGTCGTCGCGGAGAATGACGTCGACCTCGTCCTGCTCTCCGTCGGCATGAGGCCTTCCACGAGTTCGTCGGAGATCTGCGCGATTCTCGGCCTGGACTCAGATCGCTCAGGATTCGTCAGGGTCGACGAATCGATGCGGACGACTAGGAAAGGGGTCTTCGCCGTGGGCTGTTGCGCCGGACCGAAGGACATCAGGGAGACTGCGAAGGAAGGAGAGGCCGTCGCTGCGACGATCGCGAGTGTGTTGGAGGCGGGTCGATGAGCGGCGAGATCGGCGTGTTCGTCTGTTCGTTCGCCGGCGGCTCGAAGGGGAACCTCGACACGGATGGCCTGGCGGAATTCGCGCGATCGCTGCCCGGGGTCGCCTGGTCGAGGACGATCGACGAGCTCTGCAAGGATTCCGCGAGGTCGGAGATCATCTCTTCGTTGAAGGAGGGGAATGTGGACCGATTCGTCGTCGCCGCCTGCTCGCCGATGGTCCAGGAACGGAGGCTGATGTCTCTCGCGGCGGAGTCCGGCCTCAATCCATTCATGTTCACGGTGGCGAACGTCAGGGAACAGAGCGCCCTGGTACATTCTGGGGAGGAGGCGCAGAAGAAGGCAGCGATGCTGCTCTCGATGGCGGTGGCGAAGTGTGCCCTCCTTGCCCCCGCGCCGTACGACGTGAGGATTCCCGAGAGGAGATCGGTAATCGTCCTCGGGGACGGGATGCGCGCGGTTCTTTCGATCGGGGCGCTCGTAGAACGCGGCTTGGATGCAACTCTCATATCTCCCGCGATGCCGCTCCGGCTCCCGCCCTTCATGGACGAGGCCCTGGCCATCCGTCTGAGGTCGGTCGAGAAGACAAGGACCCTCACCGGCGAGGCGATCGAGGTGGACGGGGCTCCCGGAGCTTTCGAGGTGCTGGTCGAGGGCGAGGACGCCGTCGGAGTGCGCTGCGGTGCGATTCTCGTCGCATTCGATACGGAGGATAGCATCGAGCTGGCCGACGGGATGGTCGGGTCGAAGGACCTGGAAGAGCTACTGGATACGGGCAGGGTCCCGAGTTCGGCGGCCATAATCGCCGGGAACTGGGATCCGGAGGCGCAAACGCCGCCACTCGACATGGCCATGAACGCGGCATCGAGAATGAGAGCGGCGCGGGGCGACTGCGTGATCACGATCGTCGCTCGAGACATAGTCGCGAAAGGGACACTGGAGGGGCGTCAGCTCGAAGCGCAGAGATCCGGAGTGAGGTTCGTCCGTTCGGAGGACGTGCCGATCATCGCTTTGGGTCCGATTCCCAAGGTGATAGTCACGGACCAGGTGCTCGGCACGCTCACTTTGAGCGCCTCGCTGATCGTTGACCTGAGGTCCGGGAGGAACGAGGCGTCCGCACGGGCCTGCCAGGTGCTCGGCATCGCGACAAGACCAGACGGGACGCCGAGGGAGGCGAAGGTCCGCCTCGCCGCCGGGGAGAGCCTGAAGGCAGGCGTCTTCGTCTTCGATCCTTGGACGGAGTGGTGCAGCGGGGACGTGGTTCTCGACGCGGAGGCGATCGCCTCGCGGATCGCGGAGCTCCTCGGCTCGGGCATCGAGGAGGGCGGACCGGTCGCGCAGGTCGAGGAGGGCAAGTGCTCCGCCTGCCTGACGTGCGTCCGCATCTGCCCGTACGGAGCCCCGCGCATGAACGACGAGATGAAGGCGTCGATCAGGTTCGA
>JAJRAL010000208.1 GCA_028679935.1 Methanomassiliicoccales archaeon
AGGGTCAAAGGCGTTCTTCGTCTGCGTCGACACGCCAGTCGGGAAGGACAAGAAGGCGGACCTGACCATTCTCAAGACCGTGTCTGTGCAGCTCGGCAAGGTGCTCGGGAAGGGATGCCTCGTCTCGGTGGAGTCGACGCTGCCTCCCCGGACGATGACCGATGTTGTGATCCCGCTTCTGGAAGAAGGGCAGGGGCTGAAGGCCGGCCGCGACTTTCACGTTGTCCACTGTCCCGAAAGGGTGATGCCTGGCAGGCTCCTGCTCAACATGAAGAGCTACTCGCGCGTGCTCGGCGGGATCGACCAGGCCTCGATCGAAGCCGCCCTCGTCTACTACCGGCAGTTGGTCGAGGCCGAGATATTCCCGACGGACCTGACTTCGGCGGAGCTGTGCAAGACGGTCGAGAACACCTACCGCGACGTGCAGATCGCCTTCGCCAACGAGGTCGCGCTCATCTGCGAGCAGCTTGGCGCAGACGCGTACAACGTGCGCCGCCTGGTGAACACCTGCCCCTTCAGGGATATGCATCTGCCTGGTTCGGGCGTCGGCGGACACTGCCTAACGAAGGATCCGTGGCTGCTCCTCAGCGCAGTCAATGAAGCGGACGGGCTGATCAGCCGCGCAAGGCAGATCAACGACTCGATGCCCGAGCACCTTGCCGATCTGGTCGAGGAGAGTCTCAAGGAAGCTGGCATCAAGTTGAAAGACGCGAGGTTGAGCGTGATGGGCCTGTCGTTCCTCCGCGATTCGGACGAGACGCGCAACTCGCCGAGCAAGGTCGTCATCGACCGGTTCGATGGCAAGGCGAAGGCCGTCGTCGTTCACGACCCGTTCGCGCAGGAATCCTACAAGGTCAAAATCACCAGACAAGTGGAGGAGGCGCTCAGGGGCTCCGACTGTGCCATCTTCGTGACCGATCACTCGGAGTACCTGCGCCTCGACCTGAAGAGGATCAAGGCGCAGATGAGGACGCCTATCATCGTCGATGGAAGGAACATCTTCAACGCCGAGAAGTGCAGGGCCGCTGGCCTCGCCTACCGCGGCATCGGCAAGGGCGCCAAACCGAAGGTCACTTCCGGACGGAAAGGCGGGAAATGACCTCCTCGGCGTCTTCCTCGTCGATCCCCCGGTGAGTGACGAAGCGCACCGAGTGCTTCCCGAACTCCGAGAGCAGCACGCCCTTCTTCCTCGCTCGCTCGATGTACTTCTCCGCGTCGATCGGCGAGACGTCCGCGACGACGATGTTCGTCTGCACGGTGGCCATGTCGATCTTCACCCCGCACCGCGAGACCAATCCATTCGCCATGAGCTTCGCATTGTCGTGATCATCCTTCAGCCGGTCGACCATCTTCGTCAGAGCGACGATGCCCGGCGCGGCGATCACCCCGGCCTGCCTCATTCCGCCGCCGAGGATCTTGCGGTTCTTCCTCGCCTTCTCGATGAATTCCTTGTCGCCGACGATCAGCGAACCAACAGGACATGAAAGGCCTTTCGAGAGGCAGAAGGTGAGCGAGTCGACGCTCTTCGCGTACGCCTTCGGGTCGACAGAGAGGGCGACGCAGGCGTTGAATATCCTCGCTCCGTCCACGTGGACCCTCATCCCAAGCTGATGGGCCTTCTTGCTGACGTCGTCGACCTGCTTCGGGGTCCAGCACGTCCCTCCGGCACGGTTGTGCGTGTTCTCGATGGCGACAAGCGCTGGATTGGGGAAGTGCAGCTCCCGTCCGCGGAACGCTTCATCCAGGTCCTTCGGGGTGAAGACGCCCCGCTGCCCCTTGATCAGGCGCGGGATGACGCCAGCGATCGCCGACATGCCCCCGAGCTCGTAGTAGTAGACATGGGCCTCCGCCTCGCAGAACATCTCGTCCCCGCGCTGGCAATGCGTCATCACCGAGACCAAGTTTCCTGCCGTCCCGCTCGGGACCAGCAGCGCCGCCTCCTTCCCGAAACGGTCGGCCGCCATCTCCTCCAGCTTGTTGACGGTGGGGTCCTCGCGCGATACGTCGTCCCCGAGTTCCGCCGTGCGGATGGCGTCCAGCATCTCGTCGGTTGGCAGGGTGACGGTGTCGCTCCTAAGATCGATAATCCTCATTCCAATCGCCAGGGCCGCGATTGGGCTTGTCCGATAAATACGCTGCGAAGTCAGGCGCCTATCTTGACCCGGGACCCGTTCTTGAGCGAGGCGAGTGCCGCCTCGCATATCTCCAGATCGGCGACCGCATCCTCGCCGTTCGCCAGCGGCCTGCCTTCCGACGCCGCGGCATCGAGGAAATCGGCCAGCTCCTTCTTCAGCGGCTCCTCCTTCCTCACGCAGATGCGCCGGACGTCCTGCTCCAGCGGCACGCGGAATGCATCAGCCTGGTCGAACTCCTTCGTGACCGATGAGGAGAACTCGAGGCTCTGGTCGATGTAATCGAGCTGAACGAAGCCGCCGCTGCATGTGAGCGAGACCTTGCGGACCTTCATCGGGGTGAGCCAGTTGACCTCGAGGTACGCCTCGAGCCCGCTGCCCATCTCGACGAGGATGCTCGCGTGGTCCTCGTAGGTCGGGTTGTTGAACTTGCCCCCCAGCGCGAACACCGATCTCGCCTCGTCCGAGATGACGTGGCGGAGCACGTCGATGTCATGGATGCCGAGGTCCATGATCACGCCAACGTCCCTGATCCTGGCGGGGAACGAGGAGACGCGGCGAGAGGCGAATGAGATAGGCTTGCCAAAGCGCCCTGCCTTGAGCGCGTCCCTGGCCACCGCGACGACAGGATTATGCCGCTCCACGAACCCGGCCCCTAGTACGACGCCTTCCTTCTCTGCCGCCTTGCAAAGCGCCTTGGCATTCTTCGACGACCCGGTGAATGGCTTCTCGACGATCAGGTCCCGGCTGGCCTTGATGACCTCGGTGGCGACGTCCAGGTGCGTGCCGGTGATGGTGCAGACGCTGACCGCCTCGACGTTCTTCAGCAGCTCCTTCACGCTCCCGAAGCTCTTCGTCCCGAGCCTGGCGGCGACCTTCTTGCTCTGGGCCGCGTCAAGGTCGTACACGCCCTCAAGCTTGGCGATCTCAGAGTAGATGCGCGCGTGGTTCTGGCCCATCGAACCCACGCCAATCACGCCCACCTTCATCATGCGACCTTCATCTCGCGCTCGCCTCATTAATGATTCGACCTCGCCGACTGCGCAATGATTATCACGTTTGGCCTCCCTCAGCACTGGCGGAGTTGCATGAAGCGACGGTTGCTAGATATCCTCGCCTGCCCGAAGTGCAAGGCGCATCCCCTCGAGCTGAAGGTCATCAGGGAGGAGAAGGGGGAGATCGTCGAAGGGACGCTGACCTGCCCGAAGTGCGGCCTCGAATACCCAATCGAGGACGGCATCCCAAACATGCTGGTCCCTGAGGACCGCGCGTGATCAGAGATTCTTCAATACCTCGCCTATCCGCCGCATCCCCTCGGTTATGTCGTCCCTGCTGGCGGCGTAGGAGAACCTGAGGTGCTTCTCACCGGATGGCCCGAACGCTGAGCCGGGGGTGAGGGCGACGTGGGCCTTTTGCAGCAGGTGCGCGGCCATGTCCTCCGAGTTCATGTTGGCGTCGTACGACGGGAACATGTAGAATGCGCCTTTCGGCCTGGGGCAATGGAGGCGCGGTATGTCGGACATCAGCTTGTAGATGAGGTCGCGCCGCACCTTGAACTCGGCCACCATCGCCCGGACGGAATCCTGCGGCCCGCGGAGGGCCTCGAGCGCCGCGACTTGGGCGAAGGATGTGCAGCACGTGATAGACTGGGTCTGGAGCTTGTTGATCTCCTTGGTGATCTCGGGAGGAGCGATCGACCAGCCGATCCTCCAGCCGGTCATGGCATAGGTCTTGCTGAATCCCGCGACCGTGATCGTCCTCTCGAACATGCCGGGGAGAGAAGCGATCGAGTGGTGCTTGCCCTCGAAGATGATCTTCTCGTACGTCTCGTCCGCTAGCACGCTCAGGTCGTGGTCCTTGGCCAGGTCGGCGATCCCCTTCACGTCCTCCTTCTCGAGGACGGAGCCTAGCGGATTGGACGGCGTGTTGAGCAGGATCATGCGTGTCTTCGGCGTGATCGCCTCAGCCACGGCCGACGGCAGCATGCGGTAGTCGTCCTCCTGCTTGACCTCTACGAACTTGGGCTTGCCGCCGGGCACGCGGACGCACGCCTCGAACGTGCCCCACAACGGATCTGGGAGTATGACCTCGTCCCCTTCGTCGAGCATTGCCAGCATCGACATGAAGATCGCCTGCTTCGTCGGGGTGATGATGACGTGCCTGTCCTCGCAGGGGATGCCGTTCTCCTTGCTGCACTTCTCAGCCACCGCCTTCCTCAGCTCCGGGATGCCGGCCGACGGCGTGTAATGAGTGAAGTGATCGTTCAGCGCCTTGATCGCGGCGTTGGTGATGTTGTCGGGCGTGTTGAAGTCCGGCTCGCCCACCGAGAAGGAGATTATGTCGGCCCCTTGCCCCTTGAGCTTGCTGACGATATTGGCGATCCTCATCGTCCCCGACTCGGGGACCTCAGCCATGCGCTTGGCGACCATCGGCCTTGATAACGCGCCTGGTTATTTGACTGTTTCCTGCTAGCGATTTGGGAGCTGTCATCCAGCCTGAAAATACTGTACTTTAGTGTTCACTGAGGTAGATTTATGTTCATTTCATCTCAAAATTCAAATACTCCAGGGTGATTAGAGCTGAAACGGTGAGTATAATGCCGTTCGAATTGGACATGACCAAACTACGGTTCGGGACCGAACTCGTCAAGAGGGGTTTCGCGAAGATGCAACAGGGCGGAGTGGTCATGGACGTCACCAATGCGGAGCAGGCGGGGATCGCCGAGGATGCAGGAGCCGTAGCGGTGATGGCGCTCGAGCGCGTCCCCGCGGACATCAGGGCGCAGGGGGGCGTGGCCCGCATGGCCGACCCAGTCAAGATCCAGGAGATCATCGACACCGTCTCGATCCCGGTCATGGCCAAGTGCCG
>JAJRAL010000027.1 GCA_028679935.1 Methanomassiliicoccales archaeon
GACTGACAGCGCGACCACGGTGAAGAAGAAGACGCTCGCGATGGTGTGCGGCTGGCCCGTGTCAATCGGGAAGACGCCGACCGATACAAGGCCGATTGAGGCGATCGCAAGCACTACGCTGCCCGCCCTCCCGAGCCTTGAGTCCGCGAATTTCACGAATAGCCTGAAGGAAAAGTCGATCCCGAGAACCCCCGACACGATCACTGCAACGTTGAATATCCATCTTGACGGCACCTGGCCGCCAAGCTCGCTGAGGGTGTCCCTCCCAAGGACCCAATGCCCGTTCACGACCGCCGCCAACGTCCACATCACGGCAAAGAAGATCGGCAGGACTAACCCCGCCGCTCCTCCGATGATCATCAGCCATTTCGTCGCCGGCATCTGCTGTCGCGCTTCAGGCACGCTCGAATATCGACTGGGCGCGATATCATACTTTCCAGAATCTCCGACCGATGCAAGCGCTTGAAAACCGTTAATAGCCTCCTCTGCAATCGGCGCATCATGAAGGTCGGGGTCATCGGGACAGGCTCGATGGGTCAGAATCATGTCCGCGTTCTTTCTGAGATGGCCGACCTAGTCGGCGTCTTCGATGCGAACAAAGAGGTCGGGGAGAAGGTTGCCGCGAGATTCAAGACGAAATACTTCCCCGATCTGGACTCGCTTCTAGCCTCCGGAATAGAGGCAGTGTCCATCGTCACATCGACGAGCGCGCACTACGACACTGCAAAGAAGGCGATCATGGCGGGCGTGAATCTGCTCCTCGAGAAGCCGGCGACCGCCTCTTCAGCCAGGCTATTGGAGCTCGCGAGACTCGCGGAGGGCAAGAAGATCGTCTTCGCTACCGGATTCATCGAGCGGCACAACCCGGTGGTCAGCTTCGCCAAGAAGAATCTCCAGGGGGGCAATTTCGGATCTCTCATCTCCGCTCACTCGAGACGGGTCTCCTCCTTCCCGCTTAGGATCAAGGACGTCGGGGTCATCATGGATCTCGGCGTGCACGACATCGATGTGATCAAGTACCTCGCAGGTTCGCCCGTGATCAGGGTCTTCACCTCGTCGGGGAAATTCAAGAACAAGGATTACGAGGACCACGCCAACATAGTCATGGAATTCGAGAACGGGGTCACAGGCGTCGTCGAGGTGAATTGGCTCACGCCAACGAAGGTGCGCACTTTGGAGATGACCTGCAGCGACCAGTTCGTCCAGCTGGACTATACCTCCCAGTCCATTGAGATTTTCTCCACGCAGGTCAGGGAGTTCGACCCTGCCAACCTCTTCGATCTGGGGATGGAGCTGCACGGGAGGACAATCAACCTGAAGAAGGAAGAGCCGCTCAAGCGCGAACTGCAGGATTTCCTGCAGGCGTGCAAGGAGGGGACGAAACCGCTCGTGACGGGATTCGATGCCGCGGAGACGATCTCGGTGGCTGAGGCAGCCATGGAATCGGCAAACAGCAGGCGGGTCATCTCGTTGCCAACATGATTCGGAAATGATTTCATGAAGATGGTCATCACAGGGAGCTCCGGGCAAGTCGGTTCCTATCTGCTCGAACATTTCTCCGACGGGCACGAAGTCCTCGGGCTGGACGTAAGGCCGAGTCCAATTCGCCCAGCGGGGGGTGCTTCGGAGATGGTGGACATAGCCAAAACCGCTGACCTGGGGAAGTATATCAAGGGCGCGGACTGGGTCATCCATTGCGCCGCGCAGGTCAGCGTCGAGAAGTCTCTAAAGGACCCCATCTTCGATGCTCAGAACAATGTGATCGGCACTGTAAACCTCCTCTGGAACGCGTTCAAGCACGATGCGAGGAACATCCTCTATGTCAGTAGCGCCGCCGTGTACGGCAATCCAATCAGAGTCCCGCTTTCCGAGGACCACCCGACCAATCCGATGAGCCCGTACGGGGCCAGCAAGCTGTGCGGCGAGAAATACGCAATGGCATTCTCATCCTCGTACGGCATTGGCGTTTCGATCATCCGCCCTTTTAACATTTACTCAGCAAGGGCGGATCCCTCGAGTCCGTATTCCGGTGTCATAACTAGATTCGTAAAGTGGGCCAAGGAGGGGAAACCCCTCCTGATCGACGGGGACGGCAAGCAGACCCGTGATTTCGTTCACATGAACGACGTCGTGCAGATGGTCGACCTGGTCGTGAGGAAACCCAACATCTCGTTGGGGCGGATCCTCAACTGCGGGACCGGGAAGAAGACCTCGGTGCTCGAGCTGGCGGAATCCGTCCTTTCCGTCTCAGGTGGGAAATCCCGAATAGAGCACGTAGCCCCGCGCGTCGGGGACATCCGGGACAGCTGCGCGGACATCGGCAGCGGGAAGGAACTCCTCGGGTACGCTCCGCGCGTGCCGTTGCGAGAAGGGCTGAAGGACGTGTTGGGCTAGAATCAGCCTTTGCCGACGCCCGCGTAGAACAGGAAGGCGGACCTGGCCTTGCGCTGGTCGAATATGTTCCGACCATCGATGACGACGCTGTGCCTCATCTTTCGCGCGATGTCCTTGATTGTGAGGTCCAAATACTCCCGGTGCCTGGTCATGAAGACCGCGCAGTCGGCGGATCTCAGGGCCGAATCGACATTGCCGAGTATCCTGACCCCTTCGAATTCCCTGACATAGGGGTCGTGCCCGAGCACCGTGTATTTCTTCCTCAGCTCCTCTAGCAGGGCCTTCGAGGGCGAGTTCCTGGCGTCGTCCGTGTCCTCGAGGAACGAGAGGCCGAAAATGACGATCGTCGTCTTCCTGCTTCGCTCCAGCTTCGTCCTCTCGATTGCCCGGTCGACCATCCCAGCGACGTGGAGGGGCATCGAGTCGTTCACTTGGCGGGCCATCGGGATGAGCTTCGGCTTCGCCTTCCTGCCGCCGTAAACGAGGAGCCACGGGTCCTTCGGCAGGCAATGGCCGCCGACCCCGGCGCCGGGCATGAGCATGTCCCTCCCCGGGCAGGTGTTCACGAGCTTCCTGACCTCGTAGGCATCGAGGCCGAGCGATTCGCAGATCAGGCCGACCTCGTTCGCGAACGCGATTTCAGTGTCCCTGTAGGCGTTCTCGGCGGTCTTCACGACCTCTGCGGATGTCATGTCCGTGATGTGGATCTTCCCCTGCATGATCGGTGAATACCATTCCGCAGCGATCTCGGAGCTTCTGGCGTCCAGTCCGCCCAGCACCCTGTCGAGCGTCGTCAGGTTCCGCAGCAGCCTCCCTGACATTACCCTCTCTGGGCAGTGCGCGAGATAGAGATTCTTTCCGGCCCTTAGGCCGCTCTTCTTCTCGAGGGTCGGGAGGACCTTCTCCCGCATGGTTCCCGGCGCAATCGTGCTTTCCACCACGACTAGCGTCCCCGCTCGGATGTTCTCCCCGATCTTGCCGATTGCCTGAAGGATGTGATCGTACCTCGGCAGATGATTGCCGTCTATCGGCGTGTCGATGCAGACGAATACGGCGTCGGCGTCCCGGCATTCAGAGTACTTCGTTGTGGCACTCAGCCGCTTGGTTGCCACCTGCAATTTCAGGAGCTCCGGCAGGTCGGGCTCCCTCCCCTTCATCGGGTACTCCCCTCGATTGAGCAGCTTGACCCTCTCGGGGATCTTGTCAATCCCGACGACGCGTCTCCCCGACTCCGCGAGCAGGCACGCCAAGGGTATCCCGACGTATCCCATGCCGACGACTACGGCTTTCTTCGAAGGAAACTTGGCCACGGGGCTGCAATGGATTATGCATATTTTAACCCTGAGATGCTGGCGCCCAGTTCATGAAAATTGAAAATTGGGAAGGGGTTTGAAGGGTTTACTCAGCCTGCGTTCAGTTCACTATCTGGCTGGTCCCGCACTTCGGGCACATGACCTCGATCGGCCTCTTGGAGGTCGCGACTTCGACCATGTTCCCGCACGACGGGCACTTCACGCTGGACTTCGGCTGGTAGGTATCCTGCTTGGCCTCCTTCGGGGCTACGGGCTTCGGCTCTGCCGGCGCTCCGGCCATCGCTGCTCCGCCCTTCTTCATGATCATGAAGAGGAGCATTATGACGACGATGACCAGCAGGATGACCATCAGGAGATCCGCGGCGGACATCCCGCCCACGCTCGCCTGCCATCCAGCCTCGTTGGCGCTCACTGAGATCGCGTGCCAAGCCTGCATGCCATTGGCCGTGACCATTACGGAGTACATCCCGTTGGGTAGCTCCTTCGGCAGGACGACTGTCAGATCGCCCTTCATGTCGCTGAAGGCGTTGATCTCACCGGCCACTACCGGCCCAGTGATCAAAGGCCAGGCTCCCTGGAACACCATCACCTGCGCCTCCACGACTGTCAGGTCGGGAAGCTCGGTGGACATCTTCGACACCTCGAAGTGAATCGAGAGCGTTGTCCCCGGGGCATACGATCCGGTGGTCGCCGACGGCCCAGTCGTTACGTCCATGTTCAGGAGGTAGGGCGCCAGCCATTCGATTTCCACATCGGGCGAAGCGACAATCCCTGCCCCGTTGTCCGCAATCACGCGGGCTGTGTACGAGGGCGACGGGTTCGTCGACGGGATTGCGAGCGTGAATGTCGCAACTCCGTTGGTGTCAAGGGTCAGCGTGCCGTTCTTCACGGGCGAGTTCACATCATCCCAGATGTTGTAGGCGAAAAGGAATCCGCCCACGCTGCCTGCCACCTTCACCGTGTAAGTCACCGTGTCGCCACCGCGGAAGTTCAGCTCAGAGGCTCCCAGCGATATCACCAGTGGTGATATTGTGAAAGTGTCCGAGTCGACTGTCATCATCATCTCTCCCGCGACTGTCGCGATCATGTGGATGACCCCGTCCCCATTCTGGTTGAGGTCCGGTGCCTTCACGACGAATGTCGTGATCCCTGCGGTAAGGTTGATGTGCGGGTAGTTATGGCCGCTGACGCTGAGCCAGTACTCGATGTTGTCAGGTGTCACAAGGACGCCGTTTCTCCAGACCTGGGTGACCACATTGATGTTCTCCCCGCTGACATATACCGTCTTGTCAACGAGCACCTTTATGTTCCAGTTGTCCTGGATGTCGATCGTCACGGAGTCCACATCGGTGAACGTGGCGAACTTGCTCGTGTCCGCTACGACCCTGTAACCATCTGCAACCGGGATGTCAAGAGGCAGGGTGATTATTCCCCTCGTCCACCCAGTCGGACCCGTTACGAGTCCGGTCAGGTTCAAGCCAGGAACTAGGACATCCATGTCGTCGTACAGCTTGACATTGACAGTCGCGCCCTCGAGTGGCGGGTTTCCGCCGGCATTTACCCATGCCTGGACCGACACGATGATCTTGTCGCCAGGAGCATAGGTTCCCTGATCGGTGGTAACATCCGACTGCAATCCGCCCAGCTCAACATTCACGAACCAGTTCGCCGTGTGGTTGTTGGCCGCGTGTGCGGTCACATTGACCAGGATGTTGGCGATTATGTTGGCGTGTATCGGCAGCGTCACATTGAACGGGCTAGTGCCGTATGTGGCGTTCTGATATCCAGTCAAGCCTGTGATCGAGTTCGTGTACCACATCTCCCAGTCCAGCGCTATCGGGATTATGGCGTTGTCAGGCACCGACCTTGCGATGTAAGATACAACCATCGAATCCCCAGGCAGGTAGGCAGCCTTGTCGGTTGCCACATCGACTGAGAAGTACTGGATGCTGATCCAGAGTGGGTTGTCAGGCAACCCGCCGATCGGCGTGTTGTCGTGGCTCCAGTTCACCCAGATTGGGTAATCCCCCGTCGAGAAGTTCGCCGGGATGTCCCAGACCGTGCTCCAGCTGAAGTCCGTCAAGCTCTGGTTGTATGTCAACGTTATGTTGCCGTTGTTCGTTCCAGGGCTCTTGCCAATCGTGACGTTGATCAGGTTCAGGTAATTCGCCGTCACAGTTATGTTGATGCTCTGTCCAGGTGCGTATACCAATCCCTGGTCCGGCGTTACGACGATTCCAGCCTGCTTGATCTCGAAGGTCTTCGTGAACAGCACTTCACTGGTGTTCGTGAAGACCGCTTGCAGGGTGTATGATCCTGGACCCGCGGTGTTCAGGTGGATGTGCCCTCCAGCCGTCCAGCTATTGTAAAGCCCACGGCTCGGATTGTTTGTCTGAATATTGATCGTTGCTCCTATCTGCGTCCCTCCGACGTCCACTACTGAGACGGCGAACGGGGCAGTGGATAGCACTCCATCTACCTTGTATTCAACCTGGAAGTACAAAGTGTCCGTTGAGAAAAATACGGTCTTTGCATTTCCGGCGCCGTCATACGACATGACCTGCCCGTCCAACGTCTGGGCGTGCACGGCCATTGCCGCAAAAGCGACGGCGAACATGCCTATAGCCAATGCTATGCTTACTGTTTTCTTAAACATGCATGCATCCCTTCTCTTAGCCTAATTGATGGGGTTGTATATATATAATGATTTCTTGATAAGTCCTGGCTCGTTTCGAAATTCGAGAGAAATTTTTTTACTGGATAGCACATCAATTTCGTCATAGCATGCCAGAAGGTTTTTCATTTTTTCATAAAAAGCGACATTTTTGGCGCCAATCATTATATAGGCTTATCCAAAACCTCGATCAAATCGGGCAATTCGCTGA